>JBEKNG010000420.1:0-5579 GCA_049523075.1 Paraburkholderia sp. | reverse complement strand
CCGGCGCTCGTAACCCCGAGACCGGTCAGCGCTTGGTCGCGAACAATGATCGAGCCTGGTTGCCCAGTTATGTCGGTCACATATTTGTGATTCACCGACGACACGTAGTTCGTGCTCACGAGCATCGCGTTGATCGGCGCAGTCAGCCAGTCAAGGCCGCCAGTTGCGAACAGGTACCGCGCGTTGTTGTAAACGAAATCAGTGAGGGCCATCAGAACCCCCGATCGCCGACACCCGAGTATGGCTGTTGGCTCATGCGGCCGGCGAAGTTCGGATACGGCCGCATCATGTCTGCGGAGCCGTAGCCGCGCTCAGCGAAGTCCCGCGCCAGGTTCCGCTCACGAGCGTAGGTGCGCTTCCACTCGTTCAGCATCTGCATGTTCTTCACAGACCACGGCTTGTTTGGCATCTCGCCCAAGCGCGCGAGCGTGCCGTAGAACAGCCCGTCGAAGTGCTTGTTGATGGCGATAGCGGGGAGCTGCCCGGCGTTGATCACCGGCGTGAGCGACGCGTAGATCTGCAAGATCGCGCCGTAGTTCTGGTCCGGCGTCGGGTCCAGAATAATATTTCCGTTCGGGTAGTCAACGTAATACCCACTCGGCGCGTTGGGTATGTTCGAAAATTTTTCGCGCGCCCGGATGTGCAGACCGCGCGGCGTGTAGGCTCCGGTCGTATCCGGGTACAAGAACGCTGCGAGCACGCGATCGACCTGTGAATATTGGTCGACCGGGTTGTAGGCGATCGTGGCCACGCCACTCGCGATGTAATACGGGCCAAGCACTTCTCGCCAGCCAGTGGACTTCGAGTAGAAGTCTCTCAGCACGTTCTGAAGGATATTGTTCGCGAGCGCATCGGGGCACCCCGCCATCATCTGGAGGACTTGCTGGACGATGAATTCGAGCGACTGGCCGTTCACCACCACCGAACTCTGCCCACCCGTCTGCGTGACAATCGCCATGATCAGCCCCCGCCCACGCCGGTGAGCTGCTTCTGGAACGCGGCCATGAGCAGCGCCGCGCGCTGGTCATCGGCAAACTCGTCATCTTCGATCTCAAGCCGGCCGGCGATGAAGAACACCACCGGGCCAAAAAACAATCGGTCATCGAGCGGAAAGGTCGTCGCCGGCGTCAGCCCGAAGTCCGCCGTCGTGTAGGTGTTCGCGAGGTTCGCGGAGAGCTGCCCTGAGGTGAAATTCCCGATGTAGGCGTCCGGCCGCAGCCGGTAAACCTCACGCAGCGCCGTGTTCAGGATCTGCGCGATCGAGGCTTCCGAGTAGCGGTAGGGCGTCTCGTTGTCGTTCAGGATCATGCGGACTTCCGTCTGCACATCGTCGATCGTCTTGGTTGTCTGTGTTACCACACTCTTGCTCCGAGCGCTTTAAGTAGGCCAAGGCGCGCTCCAACGATTCTACACTGTCCCCTAGCTTACCGATACCAAGATTGCAAGCGTTGCATAGCCAGCCGCGGAATTTATTGGTGGCGTGGCAGTGGTCGAGATGGAGGCGCAGAATGACCCCGCGCCCTCGCTTTTCCAGAGCGGGTGGTTCACCACAGCACTCACAAAGCTCTGGGCGCTCCCTCGTAGGCGCCGGTAGCCCATTAAATTTCCATCTAGCTCGATCCGCTTTCCGCTGAAAGCGAAGGGGATTTTTTGCCTTCTGAGTAGCTTCGTATTGGCGGGCTTTCTCCGGGTTCCGCGATAGCCATGAGCGGCGCCTCTCGCGACAAGCGTCGGGATTCCGTTTTCCGTACTCAGCTACAGATATACGAACACATTCAACACACGAGTAATTCGCTGTGTATCGAATAGGCGCGTGACCTTTGCGGCATGGGCGCCCAGCAGTGAAGGTAGTCAAACCGGCTGCGCGGGCTTCTTCTCTAGTCATGACGGGCTCCAAAAGAAAGGGGTGAGAAGCATAACACTTCCCACCCCGATTTTATAGCCCCAAACTTGTAAATAGCTAACTAGCTGATTTTATTGGCCAGAATTGCTGATTACAGCAGCGCCAACGATCGTGGCGTTGATCACGTTGAACCCCCATACCTGAAGCCCACGCATGAGCGTCCCAAACGTGGATTCCGATCGGAGGGTTTCGACCTTGGTCATCTGCGACGCGAAGGTGAGTCCCAGCGCGTGACCGAAATAGGCCACGTACTCGCCGGTCGCAAGCGACGCTGCAAACCCGAGGGCCGCCGAGCTGGTCGCGCCGAAGGTGTTGGTGCCCGCCGTGGTGCCGAAGGGCATCAGGTTGGACACGTACACCGTGAAGCGGTCGATCATGCCGAGGCGGCCGTTGCGCGCGATGCTGGTCGCATCGCCGGTCAGGTATGCTTGCTGGAAGGCCGAACGCTTGATCATCGCAGCGGCCCAGGCGGGCAGCACGATCCAGCGGCCGGTCTCCGGGCAGCGTTGCTCGTCGAGCACCTGTCCGCAGTCGATGATGAAGTCCAGGATACCGCGGTAGCCGGTCACGCTGAATCCCGCCGAGGCGGTGTTCGGCGCGGTGCCGGAGGCCACACCGTACACGGTGGCACCAGACGCAGCGCCCGAGGGAGCGCGGCCGAGCCACAACGGCGCACCGTAGTACTTGGTCGCGGCGGCGCCGCCCACCAAGTTCAGGGTGGTGTTCGTGGACGCACCGAGGTTGATCGAGGCCGAGAGGCGACCCGCGCCGTATCCGCAGTTCACGCCGTTGTAGGCGTTGCCGGCGGAGGCGTTCACACCCGTGGCCACGTTGTTGAAAATCGACGTGAGGCCCAGAATCGCCGTATCGACGTAGACCTTCATCTGCTCCGACGCGTTGTCGGCCCAGTTAGACAGCAAGTCCACGTCCGCCTGAATCTCGAACACGTCATCGAGCACGGTGTTGAAGTAGGCGCCCTGGTTGATGCTCAGGGTGACGAGGTTGCTGGAAGGACGTTGCACAGACAGAGCTTGGTCGGTCGTGTACGCCTGAACGTTGATCGTCGGGTTCGTGCGAATGTTGATGGTATCGCCGAAGTTGCGGATCTCACCCTCGTAATCGGTGGATGCAATCGCGCCCAACACAGTCGCGTCGTAGAACTTCTCGACGAACTTGCCCGACCAAATCGCCGGGATGAAAATGCCGCTATACGCCGGGCTGGCGGAACTGCCAGCGTAGGGTACGCCTGTGGGAAATGCCATGACTATAAGCTCCTGGGGACAAGCCCCAAACTGGTTACATTGAGTTTGCTACACCGCGAACGTTCGAGCGCGGAACAATCCGGCCCTCGACCATCGCTTTGTGGATCTCCGCTTCCGTCGACTTGCGTTCGTCTTCGGAGATCCGCTTCCTCTGCACGCGGGAGTAAAAGTCGTCGATCTCTTGTTCAGACCAAAGCCTTCCACTCGTACCATTAGGAGCTTCCCCAGATCCTCCCCGCGGCTGTCCGGGGGCGATCAAGTCGTTTCGGTTCACCGCCGGTGGGCTCGGTGTGGCCGGAGGACTCGATCCTCTTTGGGAGTCTTCCTGAAACGCTTTGAAGATGGCGACAACCCGCGTGGCATTGCCGGTCTGGAAAGCGTTCGTCAGTGCGTTTTTGCGCACTATGCCTGAGATCATATCAGGAACTTCGAGCCAGTCAAGAAACTCTTGGCTGACATTGATCAATTCCCAGCGCGGGTTCCAGCGCGCCAGCTCGGTGTAGATAGAATCCTGCGCAGACTTAGCCGCGACTTGCACGGTCTGACTAACAGCGCCGCGGAGCTGATTCAGTTCCGCGTTGAGGCGCGCGATCTCCGCGCCCGAGTTCGCCTTGGCAATTTTCGCCATCAGCGTGACCAATTCCTCGCCGAACTCCTCACGTTCCTTCTGAGAGACGACGGACAGATTGAACTGGTCTTCGGCGCGCGGCGCGGCGACGGGAGCCGGCGCGGGACGCTCGGCAAGCTGGCGCATCAGTCGGTTGTTCTCGTCTTGGAGCGCCTGTGCGGCGCCCATGAGCCGGCTGGTCTCAGCATTGTATTTGCCTTGCAACACGCTGTAGCGATGGTGCGCCATCTCGGCCTCGCTCGGCGGCGGCGCTGGGTCAGGAACCGGCGCGGGCGGCGTAGCGCTCACTGCCGGGCCGGGCGCCGCGGGCACCGCGTCTGCGGGCAGTGGCGCACCCACATTGGGCAGGTTCGGCAGCTCGCGCGGCGGCGCGGCGTTGGGCGACAACGGCGCGATCACCGGCGCCTCCCCAGGCCGCGCATTCAGCTCGGCGATCAGTTGGTTGGCCGCCTTGACTTGCTTGCGTGCCTGGGGCGGGAGATTCGCGGAAAGTTTGCTCATTGTGCGTGCCTATATGCTTTCAGGATGAAATCGTAAGCCCGGACTTCGCCACGCAGAACCTCAGTCTGTGTGGTGTCCTGGCCGTCGATAAGTTGGGCGTCAACGTGTTCACGTCTTGCCTGTAACGTCTTTATAAAGTCTTCAAAAGAAGGCGACCCCCGGCATGCGAGGATCGCCCTCTTGATATCGTCGCGGGCTGCCATTACCAGCGGAGCGGGTTGCCCAAGTACGGGCCGACGGTGTCCGGGTCGTCCTTGTCCTTGCGAACCTTGTCGTAGTTCTTCGTGTAGATGCGCGATGGCGGCGCGTCGTTGATATCGACCGCGCGCATGCCGAGCGAGAAATCCACCTTGATCTGCTTGGAGCCTTTCGATTGCTCCATCAGGGTGTGGCCGTCCGGGCCGACCGACGCGTTGATTGCAGTGTTCGTACTCACTTCATCACCGTCCCCACAGCCTCAAAGCTGTGGCCTTTCACGTTGCTGGTCTTCGTCGGCGTCTTCAGCGCCACGTCCGCGGACTTTATCTCCGCGGGGTCAGCGCACTTTTCCTGGAACGTAGTTCCGTGCGGCATCGAGCAGTTGATGCCGAACTCCGCTTTGCGCTTCTTGTTCGATGGCCCCGCGAGCGTCGCGGGCGCAGACGTGAACGTCGGGCCGCCGGGAGCGCCGTTCTTCACTTCGAACTTGTCGCTGACGGTGCGACCACCGAATTTCGTAGGTGCGCCCATTACATCTTCTCGTCGCCCTTGTCGGTGCGGCCTTTCTTCATCTCGCTCTTGCCCATGCCGTTACTGCCAGCCACATTGGCCGGACCGGACTTCGCGGGCACGAACAGGCCAGTCGACTCGGTGATCGTCTTGATACCGCGGAGCGGCGCGGCATCCGCTTTCGGCGTTTCGAACGGCATCTTCGACTCGACGTTCTTCGTCACGCCGCCAGGCTGCTCGACGCCGAAATTATCCGGCTTTTTCTTGTGCTCGTGCTGCATGTGCGGGCCGTCCGGCGTCTTCATGTGCACCGGCCAATGCGCCGTCTCCAGCCGCTTGTGAGACTCGAACGTAATACCATCCGGCTCCTGAGTCATGACGCCGGTACGCGCCTTGATCTTTTTCCCGCCGCTGGAGTTCAGTGCCTCCATATCATGAGGCTTGGCCACGAACGTAGTGCCGTTCGGTTGGCCGGTATAGATGCCGTGACGGGCTTTGATTTTGGACTGAGCCATGATTATCCTCATGAAGTTGCGGGCAGCGCCCACTTGACATAATACACTGTTGGCGAGTTCAT
>JBEKNG010000419.1:0-5585 GCA_049523075.1 Paraburkholderia sp. | reverse complement strand
ATCAAGCGAGCCACGAATCAGTCAACCTGGAAGCATCAGCGAAACAACCGATGCGACAGCGCAAGAACCAGGGCGTCGAAACTAACCGACGCCCCGCCCCTTCTGCATTACGTCACTCCGTTCGTAAAACGTATTGAGCAGGCGCCCGTGGCTGCCCGCCGTTCAGCAGGTAAATGACCAACGACTGCGCGCGCTAGTCCGCGTTGACCACAAGCGCTTCGAGTGCCTCGCGCAATTCGCCAGGCAGCGCGACCGGCCGGCGTGTGGTGCGGTCCACGTAGACATGCACAAAATGACCTTCTGCGGCCGGCTGCACGTCACCGTCCTTGAATAGACCCACCTCGTAGCGCACGCTCGTCGAACCGAGCCGCGTCACCCGCAGACCCGCTTCGACACGCTCGGGAAACACCAGCGGCGCGAAGTACTTGCACTGCGTTTCGACCACCAGTCCGATCGTTGCGCCGTGCTCGACATCGAGCACGCCGGCACGAATCAGATACTCGTTCACGACCGTGTCGAAATAGCTGTAATAGACAACGTTGTTCACGTGGCCGTAGACATCGTTATCCATCCAGCGGGTCGTGATCGGCAGGAAGTGACGGTACGCCATACGCGGCGCGGGAACGTGTTTAGTCATCGTCAGCAGTGTGTATCGTTGGGTGAAGAGGCGTCGTCAGAGCGATTCGGTCAACATGCGGCGGTAGTCCTCCGCAGTCGCTTCGCGCGGGTTCGTCTTATGGCAGTGATCGGCGAGCGCGCCCTTGATCACCTTGTCGAACACGCTTTCGTCGACACCCATTTGTCCAAGACCGGTCGGCAGGCCGAGGCGCGCGGTCATGTCGAAGAGCGCCTCAGCGAGATCGGCGTTTTCCGCGAGACCCATCACGCGACGCATGCGCGCGTAGCGGCTATTCGCCACCACCGTGTCCGCGTGCTGGTTAAAACGCAGCACCGCGGGCAGCACGACCGCGTTGAGCGTGCCGTGATGCAGCGACGTGCGTCCATTCACCGGCACGCCGCCCAGCGGATGCGACAGCGAATGCACGCATCCGAGCCCCTTCTGGAACGCCATCGCCCCTTGCATCGACGCGCTCATCATGTGCAGACGCGCATCGCGGTCGCTGCCGTCCTGGGTCGCGCGTTCGATGTTGGCCCAGCCGCGCTCCAGACCATCGAGCGCAATACCGTCGGCGGGCGGATTGAAGGCCGGCGCGAGGAAGGTCTCGATGCAATGCGCGATGGCATCCATGCCGGTGGCAGCGGTCAGGTGCGGCGGCAGTCCGAGTGTCAGACCCGGATCGCAGATCGCCGATTTCGGCAGCAGATGCCACGAGTGGAAGCCGAGCTTACGGCCGTCGTTGAGGATCACGATTGCGCCGCGCGCTACTTCGCTGCCGGTGCCCGAGGTGGTCGGAATTGCGATCAGCGGCGCGGCGGCATCGGTGATTTTGCCGCTGCCGCCTTCGATGGTGGCGTATTCGGTCAGCGTCCCTGGGTGGGTGGCCGCAATCGCGACGCCCTTCGCGAGGTCAATGGAAGAACCACCGCCCACCGCGATCAACCCGTCGCAGCCTTCCTCCTTATAGCGTGCCACCGCGGCCATCACCATCGCTTCAGTCGGGTTGGATGGGGTGTCGTCGAAGACCGGCACCGCGCCGAGTTGCAGCGCATCGAGCGCGCGCTGCGCGACGCCGGCCGCCACCACGCCCTTGTCGGTAATCACGAGCGGCCGCTTGATGCCGATGCGCGCGCACTCCGAGGGCAGTTGCGCCAGGGCGTCGTAGCCCAGATGGATGTGGGTGAGATAGTAGATATAGGCCATATCAGAGGTGCATTCCGGATAGAGGAAAGAAGCGCATCGCCGACGGGTACTCCGCCAGGCGACACGTGCCTGCGTATTGCACGCGTGTTGCACGCGTAGTGCATGCGCGATCGATTTTGCCCGCAAGCGATCGCGTCCAATCTCACTATTGCCCGGGCCGCTCGACAAACTCGAACGGCAAGCCGCGCCGGCGCATCCACTCAGCGAGCGCCTGCCCGGTGCCAGCGCGCCATGGCCGTAGCTTGGCCGGCTCGACGAGCCGATACTCGAGCAACTCCGGCGACAACGCGATCGTGCCGTACGCCCGCACGTGATACGCGATGATCAGTTCGTTCTTCCTGATGAACTCATAGACGCCGACCAGTTCAACCGTCTCGGCCTGCAGCGAGGTCTCTTCACGGACTTCGCGCGCAATGCCCTCCTCCGGCGTCTCGCCATTCTCCAGAAAGCCGGTAATCAGAGCGAACATGCCTTCGGGCCACGCGGCATTGCGCGCGAGCAGAATCTTGCCTTCATACTCGACGATCGCGGCCACGACCGGCAACGGATTGTTCCAGTGGACATACCCGCAGGTTTCATCGGGGCAGGTTTGGCGGACGCGGCCGCCTTCGTGTTCGGCATCGCTGCATTCGACCAGCGGCGTAGCGCAGCGGGGGCAGAATCTGTAGTCACTCATGGCAGGCAGGGAATCGTCTCCTGGTGTTTCGTTATAGTGTGTCGGGCATTGTTGCGCGGATTGATTGCGAGGCCCGGGTGATGCTCAACTGACGCTGGGTGGCCCACCGGGCGTACACGGGGCGCGCGCGGCACACTCCGCGTCCGCCAGATCGGCACTTACGCCGCACACAGTTCGCGCACCTCGGCCGCAAAGCGCTCGACGGTCTCAGCTTGCGTGTCCCACGCGCACATCAAACGGCAACCGCCGGCGCCAATGAACTCGTAGAACTTCCAGCCGTGCCCTCGCATGGCCTTCGCCACGTGGGAGGGCAACTGTGCAAACACCGCGTTCGACTCGGTCGGGAACATGATGTTCACGCCCGGAATCTCCGCGAGGCGCGTTTCCAGCAACTTCGCCATGGTGTTCGCATGGCGCGCATTGCGCAGCCACACGTCACCGTCGAGCAGGCCGAGCCACGGCGCTGAGATGAAACGCATCTTCGACGCCAGTTGTCCGGCCTGCTTGAGGCGATAGGCGAAATCGTCGGCGAGCGCGCGATCGAAGAACACCACCACTTCACCGACCGGCAAGCCGTTCTTGGTGCCGCCGAAGCACAGCACGTCGACACCGGCGCGCCAGGTGATCTCGGACGGATGCACGTCCAGCGCGGCCACGGCGTTCGCAAAGCGCGCGCCGTCCATGTGGACTTTCAGATGGCGGCGCTTCGCGATCGCGGCGATCGCGCGCACTTCTTCGACGCTATAGACGGTGCCGACTTCGGTCGATTGCGTGAGCGTCACGACCTTGGGCTTCGGATAGTGGATGTCGGCGCGGCGCGTCACGACAGCTTCGATCGCATCGGGCGTCAGCTTGCCGCCGACACCGGGCGCGGTCAGCAGTTTCGAGCCGTTCGAGAAGAATTCCGGACCGCCGCACTCGTCGGTTTCGATGTGAGCGAGTTCATGACAGATCACCGAGTGGTACGACTGACACAGGGAAGCGAGCGCGAGCGAATTGGCTGCCGTGCCGTTGAAGACGAAGAACGCTTCGCAGTCGGTCTGGAACAGGTCACGCAGACGGTCACAGACCCGCTGGGTCCAGGAGTCGTCGCCATACGCGGGTTCGTGGCCGCTGTTGTTGGCGGCAATCAGCGCATTGAGCGCTTCGGGACAGATGCCCGCGTAGTTGTCGGACGCGAAATGTTGCATGGCTGGCGATGCGCCCGGCGACGGGCGCTAAAGAGATGACGGGAAAACGGTCATTTTAGTGCGCCAGCCGGTAAATTGTTTTGCCTCGTCAGATTAAAGCGGGCTTTGCTTACGTGGCACGTACGCAGCTCCTGTCAAACCCAGCGCGCCGACGATTAACGCGCCGGCCGCCAGCCACAGTGCAGGCGAGAACGAGCCGGTATGGACAGCAATCGGCGCGGCCACCAGCGGCCCGATGATCTGCCCGACCCCGTAGGCGGCGGTCGCGTAACCCATTAGCCCCGCCGCGTGATTGCCCCGCAGGCGGCGAGCCTCGCGCATCGCAAACAGCGTGATGGCGGTGAACGGCAGCCCGATCAGCGTGCTGCCAAGCGCAAAGCCGCCCGCGGTCGGCCAGACGATGCCCGATGCCACGCCGGCCGCCTGCAGCACGTAGCAAGCGGCGAGCAGGGTCCGGTTGTCCCAGTGGTGCGGCAGACGCGCCGCGCCCAATGCGCCGGCCATCAGCGCAACGCCGAACATCGGCCAGAACAGGTCGGGCCACGTCGAACCCGGCAACGCATGGCGCGCAATCACGGGCAGGAAAGTCGCGGTGATGATGTAGCCGAAGCCCGGCACACCGTAGAGGAGGACAAGCCAGAATGCGTCGGCGCGGTGGGGATCCCGGCGGCCTGGAGGCGCTGCGGAGGCGGATGTAGGCGCTGCGCCGACGCGGGTCGACGGCGATGCAGGACCTGTTGCAGGCGCTGAGGTGTGTTGCGTCGAAGCCGCTGCAATACGGCCGGTGAGGGGCACGGCATCGGACGCGCTCGTGGCACCCGGTGCCCCGGTCAATATTTTGGCGGCGGACCCCGCGGCAAACACCCGCCAGACCAGCGCGGACAACACCGCTGCCACCAGCCCGAAGCCCAGCCAGCCCGCCGTTGCCCCCCAACCGCCCGCGACGCTCACGAACAGTCCGGTGGCGACGATTCCCGCTCCGGGGCCGGCATAGATCACACCGCCCCAGCCGTGCGCATCCAGCTCGGCAAGCCGCCGCAGCCCCCATTGCGAGGCGAACACGAACGTCCACGCGCTGACGGCGCCCGCAACGAAACGCACGATCGCCCAGATCCAGAACTGGTTGGTCAAGCCCATCGCCAGGGTCAAAAGCGCGGTGAGCAGCAGCCCCGCACGTACCATGCGCGCCGGTTCGACGCGCAACGCGGCGCATGTCACCGCCCCGGCGAAATAGCCCGCGTAGTTGAACGAAGCCAGCCAGCCGCCGTGGCGAATGTCGAGACCCCCGCCGTGCAGCATCAGTGGCAAGAGCGGGGTAAAGGCGAAGCGCCCGATCCCGAGCACCACGGCCAGCGCAACCATGCAAGCGATGGCCGTCTGGCGCGCAGGGTGGGAGCCAGTGGGGGCGACTAGGTTTCGAGGCGCGGCGAGATCGTCCATACGGTGTCAAAAATGGCAAAGAGGGTGGGAAAGCGAAGACAAACGTGCGAAAGGCGGTGCGGCGGGTGCCACACGCTTACGTAACCATCGTAGCTTGACTTTTTGATCACGAAAAATGAATAATCGAGATAGAAACAATCACCTATAGAGAATCATGGATCTCGCCGCCCTGACCATTTTTCGCGCGGTAGTGCGCGAAAACGGCATCACACGTGCCGCTGCGAAGCTGAACCGCGTGCAGTCGAACGTGACCACCCGCATCAAGCAACTCGAAGAACAGCTCGGCACAGAACTGTTCATCCGCGACGGCCGCCGCCTGGTACTCACGCCCGCCGGCGAGACCTTGCTGCCATATGCCGAGCGCCTGCTCGCGCTCGCCGACGAGGCCCGTCAGGCGCTGCGCGAAAGCCGCCCGAGCGGCCGACTGCGCCTGGGCACGATGGAAAGCGCTGCGGCC
>JBEKNG010000418.1:0-5588 GCA_049523075.1 Paraburkholderia sp. | reverse complement strand
ACCACCGTCGCCGACAGCGAGAGGGCCGCCACGCCGGTCGAACCGCCCACCATCACGCCCCAGATCACGATCATTTGCCACGGATGCGTCATCAGCGACGATAGCGCCACACCGGCCGCCATCGTGCCAAGCGCGATCAGCACCGTCGGACGGATACCGAAACGTTGCATCGCAGCCGCCGCAAACGGCCCCGTCAGGCCGTACAGCGCGATATTCACGGAGATAGCGAGCGAAATCGTCGCCCGGCTCCAGCCGAACTGATGTTCGAGCGGCACCATCATCACGCTGGGGGTCGCGCGTGTTCCCGCCGCGGCCAGCAACACCAGAAACACCAACGCCACGGTCAGCCAACCGTAGTGGAAGCGCCCGCCAATCATTCTCGCTGCCCAGTTCATCGGATCTCCGGTCGGCGCGCCGTCCACGGACGCCGCTGTCTCGCCTATTGTTACTGCTTTTGTAAAGGACTTGTGACAGATTAGTCACAATAGTGTTGCGATCTTAGTGACCCCTCGGTAACATGTCAAGGCACCCACCACCGAACGTGGAATCACCATGTCACAGAGCGAATCCGCAACCCCTGCCAAGGCGGCCCGCCGTACCCGCACCCAGACCGCTGGGCCACAAGCACAGGAGCATCTGCTGCGGGCTGCCGGTGAGTTGTTCTATGAAGAAGGGGTGCGGGCCGTGGGCGTCGATGCGGTCGTCGAGCGAGCGGGCGTCAACAAGATGAGCCTGTACCGTCAGTTTTCCTCGAAGGACGACCTGATACTCGCTTATCTGGAACGCAAGGACACACAGTTCTTTGGCTACGTCGAAGCGAGCTTCGCGAAGCATCCTGGCGAGCCGTCCAAACAGCTTTTGCAGTACTTCGACGACCTGGCCGTGCGCGCGTCGAACGACGGCTATCGCGGTTGCCCATTCGTGAATGTCGCGGTCGAGTTTCCGGACACATCCCATGCGGCGAGGCGCTTTGTCGCCGGCAACAAGGCACGCCTGATGGCACGCATCACCGCCCTCGCCTCCGAGGCCGGCGCCGATGACCCCGTTGCATTGGCCGACGCGCTCGGGCTGCTGATCGAAGGCGTGTATGCGGCGAGCCAGACTTATGGGCCGGGCTGTGGCCCAATTCTGGCCGCGCCCCGTGTGGCCGCGCAGTTGATCGCAGCGGCTTGCCCGAAGACAGCAGGCGCTATCTAGAAATTCCCACCGGGTTCGGTATCCAGCCGGAATGGACCGTGCAATTCGCGCCGCCGGTAAAATGGCGCTTTAAGCACGTTGCTCCGCCATGCCACCGTCCATCGACTCCCACGCCGCCATCCTTGCCGCGACCCACCACTGGTTGACCCGTGCGGTTATCGGCTTGAACCTGTGTCCGTTCGCCAAGGCCGTGCACGTGAAGAACCAGATCCGCTACGCCATCAGCGAAGCGACCGGTCTGGAAGGCGTCCTGATGGATCTCGAAACCGAGTTGCAAGCGCTCGCGCAGGCCGATCCTGCCGAGGTGGACACCACGCTGCTGATCCTCCCGCACGCGCTCGCCGACTTCATCGAGTACAACGACTGCCTGTTTTTCGCGGAGCGCATGCTCAAGCAATTGCGCCTCGAAGGCGAACTGCAGATCGCGAGTTTTCACCCGCAGTACCAGTTCGAAGGCAGCGAGGCGGTCGATATCGAGAACTACACGAATCGGGCCCCCTATCCGATCCTGCACCTGTTGCGCGAGGCGAGCATCGAGCGTGCGGTGGATGCGTTTCCCGACGCCGCGGACATCTACGAGCGCAATCAGGAAACGCTGCGCCAGCTTGGACTAGCTGGCTGGGAAAAGTGGATGAATGAGCCCGCCGACAAATAAACGGTCGCGCTTTGCGGCCGGCCCGAACTGACACCGCATCCTCGAATAGCCTCTGGCCTGCTCAAGCCTCGACAAAAAACCGCTCGCGCAGATCCGCCAGGCCGAGCGTGTCCATCACCTCATTGAGCCGCTCCGCCGGGCGGCGGCGCGGCAAGTCCTTGTACTGGGCGATGATGAGTTCGTTCTTCATCGAATGCTCCCAGCCCACCAACTCGGTCACGCTCACCTGGTAGCCGTGCGCCTCGAGTTGCAGACAGCGCAGCACGTTGGTGATCTGGCTGCCGAATTCCCGCGTGTGCAGCGGATGGCGCCAGATTTCCGTCAACGCGTTGCCGAGCGACTTGCCCTTGTTCTGACGCAGCACGCCGGCCACTTCGGCCTGACAGCACGGCACCACCACGATGTACTTCGCGTGTTTCTGTAACGCGAAGCGAATCGCGTCGTCCGTCGCGGTGTTGCACGCGTGCAGCGCAGTGACGATATCGATGGTGGGCGGCAGGCGGTCCGAGGTAATCGAGTCCGCCACTGACAGATTCAGAAACGACATCCCCTTGAAGCCGAGCCGCACCGCCAGCGCCTCGGAACTCGCTACCAGTTCTTCGCGCGTCTCGATGCCGTAGATGTGCGAATTATCCTGTTGCTCCTTGAAAAACAGGTCGTACAGGATAAAACCAAGGTATGACTTGCCGGCGCCGTGATCGACGAGGGTCAGGTCGCCCCTGATTTCTTTCAGATCTTTCAGCAGCGGCTCGATGAACTGGAACAGGTGATAGACCTGCTTCAGCTTGCGGCGGCTGTCCTGATTCATTTTGCCGTCGCGCGTCAGGATATGCAGTTCCTTCAGCAGTTCGACAGATTGGTTGGGACGAATTTCGTGAGTTTTGCTGGACATCGTACGGACCGCCATCGATTGCACGGCGAACGTGCGACAGGCGACGGAAAAAGAGAAAAGTTGCTGCCAGTTTACCCAAAGCGCGGCACACCCACCGATTGATTGCCGCCAACGACGCGCGAATCACGTTTTCCTGGAACGCTTCATGCTCTGAAAAGGCGCATGAACGTAGCTAAAACACGACGTGAGACGCGTAGCAAGCGAAGCATGCGGCCCAGGCCCCTCGGCGGGTCGCATGAAGAACAAAGCCACGCAGCCGGCTGTCTTCTTGTACAGAGCGAAGCGCATGCGTGGGGGGAGGTCGGACCCGGAACCCGGGTCCGAACGTTACGTAACCTGCAGTGCGCCGCGATCTCAACGGGAAGCGCGCTCAGAAAAAATGAGGCGGCAATGGATACGATACCCAACGGCAACGCCGAACAGAAGTTCCAGGAACTGTTGACCAAACTAATGGCGACACCTGCGTGGACAGAGAAACAGCAGATCGAACTGGAAATGGCGCGTGACATCTCCGTCGAGATGCTGCGCCTCGCCGAGTTGATGCGCGACGGTAGCGTCGACCTGGAAACCTGTCTGACTATGCTCAAGTACGCGAAAGTACTCGATTTCGTGATGACCACGCTCGCGTCGCGGCGCGATATCAAGCCGCAAACGCTGCGTGTGATTTTCAAGCTGGCCGGTCTCAAGGTCGACGAGGAGTATCCGGGCTAAGGCCCGGTAGTGCTGAGCAGGTGGACATGTTCATCACGGCCGCACTCGCAGCAGCGCGCGGCCGCGCTCAGCGCTTGAACCGAATGATCACACACGCATAAGACAACTTCAGACACGCTGCATCGCAGCATGCGCCTGCAGCGGGTCGCGAGGTTCGAGCGCGTCGAGAATCGCGCATGCCTGTCGAGCGGCGCTCCTATTCCCTCCCCGCCAAATTCTCCCGTGCCCGGTCATAAAGTGGCTTGACCAGCATGACGGCACCCTCCTATTATCGGCATCTGGTCAGACCGATATAAGTAAGTACGCAAGGCAGTCTCGCCGGCAGAGCGGGACGCACCGGACGGATGCACCCCGCCCGCCCGGCATCGAAGCGGACCACGCCATCCACACCAAGGAATGGCGCCCACGGAGGAGACGTTGTCATGAGAAAAATGCGTTGGGTCGTGGTTTTTCTGTGTTTTCTGGCAATTGCAGTCAACTACGTCGACCGGGCGAATCTCGCGGTCGCCGCGCCGCAGATCGAAAAAGCACTCGGTATCGGACCCGCGGAAATGGGCCTCATTCTGAGCGGCTTTTTCTGGTCCTATGCGCTTATGCAGATGCCGTTCGGCTGGTTCATCGACCGCGTCGGCGCCCGAATCGCGTTGCCGCTCGCGGTGGGCTGGTGGTCGCTGTTCACGGCCGCCACCGCCGTCACGACGAGCGTCGGCGCGATGTTCGGCTGCCGCTTGATGCTCGGCATCGGCGAGGCGGGGGCTTACCCGTCGTGCGCGAAGCTCGTCGCGCAGTGGTTCAAGCCGGCGCAGCGTGCCATCGCAACCAGTATCTTCGATAGCGGCTCCCGGGTCGGCTCGGCGTTGTCGATTCCCGTCGTCGCATTGATCATCGGCACGGCGGGTTGGAAGGCCTCGTTCGTTATCACGGGCATCCTCGGCGCGGTGTGGATTGTCGGCTGGCTGGCAATCTACCGCAGCCCCGCCCACGGCGACATGACCGGTCCCGACGATGTAGTGTCGCAACGGCAGGCACGCGCCAGCGAGCCGCACGCGAGCTGGGCTTCGCTGTTCCGCCACCGCACGCTGTGGGGCATGATGCTCGGCTTCTTCTGCCTGAACTTCGTGATCTACTTTTTTATCACCTGGTTCCCGAGCTATCTCGTGCAGACGCGCGGCTTCTCGCTCAGATCGCTCGGCACGCTCGGGATGATTCCAGCGTTGATCTCGATTCCCGGCGGCTGGCTCGGCGGTTTCGTCTCCGATGCGCTGTATCGGCGCGGCTGGAGTCTAACCGCGTCGCGCAAGACCTGCATGGTGGGCGGGATGATCTTGTCGTCGGTGATTACCTTGTCGGCGTTCACCTCGAATGTGTACCTGATGCTCGCGTTCTTCGGCATCGCCTACGGCAGCCTGGCTTTCGCCGCCGCGAGCATCTGGTCGCTGCCCGCCGACGTCGCACCCACGCCGCACCACGTCGCGTCGATCAGCGGGATCCAGAACTTCGCGTCAAATCTGGCCGGCATCGTCATCACCACCTTTACCGGCGCGATGGTCGCGCTGACCAAGGGCTCGTTCACGATTCCGCTGATCGTCGCAGGCGGATTCTGCTTTCTGGGGGCGTTCAGCTATCTTGTGATTGTCGGGCGGATCGAACCGTTACCGACCAAACCAGGCCAACACGACGAGCCTGAGACGGTGCACTCGCCGGTTTGAGTCCGTCGGTCCACGCAGACCTTCGACCCCGGCGACGCGCGCCAGGCCGAGACAGCTGCTACGTCATGCGTGCGGCGCGTCCACGGGCGGCGTGCCGTCGTGGAACAGCGTCTTCAACTGCGAGCGCAGTTCGGGCGAATCCGCATGCTTGTGAACCGTCACAGCGTGCTGCACCGCGGCCTCGAGCAGCTCGCCCTCGGAGTCGGCCGATAGCGCGATCGAGCAACCCATTTCGCTCGGAAATTCGCGGCAGTCGATGTACTTGCGGGTCATGACATTCTCCTCAGATCAATCGCAAGAAATGGATGCGCGCAGACCGCCTGCGTCGAGCGTGCGCGGCATCGACGAGGTTGACTGGAAGATTCGGTGGAATGTGCGCTGCGCAGCGACGCATAGGCGCGTCGATTGAAAGGTGTTTTAAAAG
>JBEKNG010000417.1:0-5591 GCA_049523075.1 Paraburkholderia sp. | reverse complement strand
CGCCAGCATTATCGCGAGGCAGTTCTTTCCGATGCACGACGAGTGGCTCTCGACGCTACTCGCCATTGCCACCTTCGGCATTTCGTTCCTGATGCGGCCGATCGGCGCGGTGGTGCTCGGTATCTACGGCGACCGCAAGGGCCGCAAAGCGGCGCTGACGCTCGCCATTGCACTGATGATGGTCGGCACCTTGACGATGGCCGTGATGCCGCCGTACGCATCGATCGGCCTCACCGCGCCGATATTGATCCTGGTGGCGCGGCTCGTGCAAGGTTTTGCGGTGGGTGGCGAATTCGGTAGCGCGACGGCCTTCATGGTCGAACACAGCCCCACGCGGCGTGGCTATTTCGCAAGCTGGCAATTCGCCAGTCAAGGACTCGCCGCGATCCTCGCGGCTGCGTTCGGGTCACTGCTCACCGCGTGGATGTCGCCCGAGCATCTGGGTAGCTGGGGCTGGCGCATTCCATTCCTGTTCGGTGTGCTAATTGGGCCGATCGGCTATTACATCCGTTCGCATCTGGACGAGACGCCCGAGTTTCTGGCGATGCGCCACGAACGTGACGGCCTGGCTCACGAGGGTGGGCACGGCGACCTGACGGGGCGCAGCAAGGAAATCAGTAAGGCAGGCGGCAACCTGAGCGACCCGGCCGCTTCGTTCAGCAGTCACTGGGTGAACCTGCTTCTCGCGATCGGCATCGTCGCGCAGTCGACGGTGGGCGTGTATGTGCTGCAACTCTACATGCCGTTGTATGCCGTGAAACAATTGCATATGCCGGCTGCCGTGTCGTTCGGCGCGGTAGTGCTCAACGGCGGACTGCAGCTCGTGCTCTCACCGGTGATGGGCGCATGGTCCGACCGCATCGGCCGCATCCGTATCATGTTCGGCACATCGTTGCTGATGGCCGTGCTGATCTATCCGATGTTTGCACTGCTACAGAGTCATCCGACCGTCGGCTGGCTGTTGCTGCTGCAAGGCACGGCCGGCATCCTCAAGGCCGCTTATTCAGGACCGATGCCTGCCTTGATGTCGGAGATCTTTCCGACCCACGTGCGTTCGACGGGCCTTTCTATCGCTTACAGCATCGGCGTAACGGTCTTCGGCGGCTTTGCTCCGACGATTGTAGAGACCTTCATCCATTTGACCGGCGACAAGCTTGCGCCAAGTTATTATGTGCTGACTGCTGCGCTGTTGTCCGGCCTGTCGCTCGCAACCGTCGCGTGGCGCAGACGGCATTTGCGGCGCGGCCTATCCCTTTCGCATTCAATCTGAGGCCGTCACACGCGCGGCGGTTCTCTGGCCGCTGAGCCTTACTCCGCCTTGCCTCGCACGACATGAGTTGCGGTGTGTTCGAGACCGCGCAGCCCCTTTGAGGGCTGCCTTTTTTGTGCGCTGCGTCCGCTATGTGTTGATCTGGAACATTCCAACTATCTTGCCGCCGGAACTGCCGCGTCTGGGTACGGTCTGTGCTGTGTTACCTGCAGAGTTGCAGAACACCAGCTAAGATGCAAGATACAAGGGGTTAACTCTAATTCAAGGCACTGTATCGACGCGAACGCAGACGGGCGAACGCAGGTGGTTCTGGGCACGCTCCAGGAGTCGATACAGCTTTCGGAGCAAGGAACAAATGCACACTGAGCGTAACCATGTGATGCCTTGGCGGATCGAGGACATCGACCTCAGCCGGATTGACCGGCAACGGGCCGTGGCCAACGAAGATCTGCTGCTTCTGCTGTGCGCCGCTTCGTTTATTGAAAGCGGTACGGATCTCTACACCAGCAACCTGAGTACCTTCTTCAACGGCGACCCGGAAGTGTCGGCCTGGCTCAACAACGAGTGGGAACCGGAAGAAATGCAGCACGGCCGGGCCCTGAAGACCTACATCGCGTATGTGTGGCCGGAATTCGACTGGGACACGGCATTCCGCAATTTCTTCGAGGAGTATTCGAAGACCTGTTCCGTCGAGGATTTTGAAAAGACGCGTGCGCTTGAAATGGTCGCACGCTGCGTAGTGGAAACGGGCACGGCGACCTTGTATCGTGCGATCGGCGAGTGCTCGAACGAACCGGTGCTCAAACAGATCACCGACAACATTCGCACCGACGAAGTCCGTCACTACAAGCACTTTTTCAGGTACTTCAAGAAGTACAACAAGATCGAGGGCAACGGCCGCCTCGCGGTGTTGGGCGCGCTGATGCGCCGCGTGCTGGAAATCAAGAACGAGGATTCGGAGATCGCGTTACGGCATGTGTTTGCGATCCGTTATCCGGAGCGGGTCCACGATTCGGCCTACAACCGCGAACGTGCGGCGCGCATCAACACGCTGGTGCGTCGCAATCTGTCGGCGGACATGTGTGTGAAGATGCTGCTCAAGCCGCTCGATCTGCCTGCACGGATTCAACCGGGTGTGCATTACCCGCTCGCCAAGATCACCCAGCATGTATTCTTCCGTTAAGAATCGAGGCTGAGGGCTCGCGGCTCGCTGGCAGCAGCCTCTTGAGAGCCTCCTGGGCCCGCTGGCTTTGGGAATGGTTTGAACGAATGGCCCGCCCGTGCGGGCCATTTGTCTTAGCGCAGGTCGATTCAAGACGATTGATGAACCGGAGTCAGACAATGAGCGATTCTGTATCCCGACGCCCGCTCGAACGGCTTGTGTTCGACGAATGGCCGGCTGCGCCGCGCGCATTGTTCGATGGCACCGCCCTCGCGAGCAAGATGGGTTTTACGGCGTCTGTTCTGACGACCGATGCCAGCAATGGCCATGTGCGGACTTCACTGCTGGGAGTCGGCGAGCTTTACGCGCCCGACTCGCGTACGCTGTGCGTCGCGCTGTGGCCGCAATCGCGAGTGGCTGGCGTGCTTGCGCGCAGCGGCCGTGCGGCGCTGACGTTTGTCTGTGAGGAGGCGTTCTATCAGGTGCAGTTGCAGTTCGAGCTGCTGGCGCCGGCGCCCGGCGCCAGCAGCGGGCTCGCCCACTTCATTGGCGCGATCGATAGTGGTGAAGCGCAGCGCGTGCCCTATGCGCGCCTGACGGGCGGCATTACGTTCGAACTGGAGGAGGGGGGAGCGGCGGTACTCGATCGGTGGGAACAGCAGATCGAGCACCTGAAGCAGGCCGCTGCGGCGGCCCGACGGTGAGGCGAATGGTCAGACTGGCGGCTCGGCACGATGGCCGCAGCCCCGACCGCTGGCTGACACCTAAGGGCAAAGGTAAGCGGTCATAGGCCGGTAGCTTGAGCTTAGCAACTACAGCTGAGACAGCTGAGCCGCCGAAGCCCCCAACTGAGGTTGGCAGCGGGAGCCCAGCAGCCCAACCTCACCGCCCGCGTTGTCCGCCGTTGCGCGGCGGTTGCGAGCTGCGCGGGGCATCGCCGCGCGGCTTGGCGCCGCTCAGCAAGGCGCCCGGATTGCCGCCCTGCGGCTTGGCCTGACCCTGCGGTTTGCGAGGCGCATGGGTCGCACCGGCGCCGTCATGAGTAGCAGGCCCCGGCTTGCCATGATGGCGCGTAGTCTCGTGGCGCGGATTGTCCTTGCGCACCTGCGGTTGCGTGGGCGAGCCGGTCGGCTTGGCGCCTTGCGGTTTGGCGCTTTGCGGCTTCGCCTGCTGCTGAGCGCCCGCCGGGCGCTGTCCCGAGCGCTGCCCCGGCTTGGCGGCGCCGCCGTCACGCCGGCCGCCGTCACCCTTGGGCGCACCTTGACCCTGACGCGGCTGACGGCCGCCGCCGCCACCACCCTGGCCACGGCGCAGGATCGGCTCGGGCTTCGCATTCGGATCCGGTTCAAACCCGGCGATCACTTCCTGTGGCACGGCGCGCTTGATCAGCTTCTCGATGTCCTTCAACAACTGCAGCTCATCGACGCACACCAGCGACACCGCTTCGCCCGACGCTCCCGCGCGGCCGGTACGGCCGATGCGGTGCACATAGTCTTCCGGCACGTTCGGCAGATCGTAGTTGACCACGTGCGGCAACTGGTCGATGTCGATGCCGCGCGCGGCGATATCGGTCGCCACCAGCACCTGCAGCGTGTTGGTCTTGAACTCGGCCAGCGCGCGTGTGCGAGCCGACTGGCTCTTGTTACCGTGGATCGCGAGTGCGCTGATGCCGTCCTTGGTCAGTTGCTCGGCGAGGCGGTTCGCACCGTGCTTGGTGCGCGTGAACACCAGCACCTGGAACCAGTTGTGTTCCTTGATCAGGTGCGTCAGGAGCTCGCGCTTCTTGTCGCGGTCCACCGGGTGAATCTTCTGCGCCACCAACTCCGCCGTCGTGTTGCGACGGGCGACTTCAATCAGCGCCGGCGAATCGAGCAGGTTGTCGGCGAGCGTCTTGATTTCGTCGGAGAAGGTCGCGGAGAACAGCAGGTTCTGGCGCTTCGGCGGCAGCTTGGCGAGCACGCGCTTGATGTCGTGGATGAAGCCCATGTCGAGCATGCGGTCGGCTTCGTCGAGCACGAGGATCTCGAGATGCGACAGGTCGATGGTCTTCTGCTGCATGTGATCGAGCAGGCGGCCGGGCGTGGCCACCACAATATCGATCCCGCGCCGCAGCGCATCGATCTGCGGATTGATGCCGACGCCGCCGAACATCACCGTGGACTTCAGTTTCAGGTACTTGCCGTACGCGCGCACGCTTTCCTCGACCTGCGCGGCGAGTTCGCGCGTGGGCGTGAGAATCAGCGCACGGACTACGCGCTTGCCTCCGGCAGTCGTCACCGGCGGCATGGTGTTCAGGCGTTGCAGGATCGGCAGCGTGAAGCCGGCCGTCTTGCCGGTGCCGGTCTGCGCGCCGGCGAGCAGGTCACCGCCGTTCAGCACGGCCGGGATTGCCTGCAACTGGATCGGCGTAGGGGAGGTGTAGCCGAGTTCGTGTACAGCGCGGACCAGCGGTTCGGACAAGCCGAGGGAATCAAAAGACATAAAAACTCTTTGCAATGCAGTATCGCGAACGGCGAATGCGCGGCAAAAAGGCGCGCTTCGAGGCCAAAGCCCAGGACCGGTCGCAGGGAAATCGGCGGCACACGCCAGCGTGTGCCGGATGCTTCAACGCGCTATCAAGACACGTTGACTGGCTTTAAGTTGCACTTCGCCGTCGTGGTGTGTTACGCGACGTAGCGCGCAACACTGACGAATTGACACAGACTGCCCGCCAGTACGAACAGGTGCCAGATACCATGTCCGTGCCGGATGCGCTCGTCGTTGATGAAGAAGTAGATGCCGACGCTGTAGATGACCCCGCCGGCCACGAGCCATGCGGTGCCCGCAGCCGGTAAAGTTTCGACCAGCGGACGAATGGCAACGAGCGCGAGCCATCCCATCAAGACATACAGCACCATCGATACGCTACGGGTGCGGCGCCCGAGCGTCAGTTCCTGCACGATGCCAAGTGCCGCAAGCCCCCAGCTTACCCCGAATAGGGACCAGCCCCACGGTCCACGCAAGGTGACCAGCGTGAACGGCGTGTAGCTGCCGGCGATCAGCAGGTAGATCGCCGAATGATCGCATTTCTGCAGGACCGCCTTCGCGCGCGGGCTACGGACGCTATGGTACAGGGTGGAGATAGCATACAGCACGAGCAGCATCGCGCCGTAAACGGCG
>JBEKNG010000416.1:0-5592 GCA_049523075.1 Paraburkholderia sp. | reverse complement strand
AATTGCGCATCGGTGCGCTGGTGAGCATCGATTTCCTCGAGCAGCAAATGAGTCTGCCGGTTCGATTCCTCTTGGGCAACGCGCCGGCTTTCGGCCGTCAGCACACTCCACCAGCAGCCAATCCCGCCCGCCAGCGCCAGCACCGCAAACAGCTTCAGGAATGCGGCACGCAGCAGCACGTCGACGGCCGGCGACAGTTCGTTGACCAGCACCGACTCCTGCGTATAGATCAAGCTGAGAATGGCGGCCAGAATCATGGTCACCAGCACGAACAGCAGCAGGTATTGGCCGATACGCGTATTGAAACGGGTCGACAGCGCCTTGGGCAAAAGCCAGCGTATCGCTGCATTGGTCTGTTCGGAGAGCCGCGCGCCCGGTTTGCACACGTCATGACAGCGCGCATCCAGCGTGCAGCACAGAGAGCAGATCGGTCCTTCATAAGCCGGGCAGTGCGCCATGTCTTCGGTTTCGTACGCCTTGTCGCAAATGCAGCAACGAATCGACTGATAGCCTTTGCCCAGTGGAACCCCGGCCAGCGCGACCGGCTGACGCGCGATGTAGTATTTGCCGCCGGTCGCCCAGGCGATCGCCGGCGCGGCAATCAGGGCGGTTGCGAGCGCAATCAGCGCCGAGAACGCATGGGCAGTCTCTCCCAGCACATGAGTAAACGCCAGCACCGACAGCGACGAAGCAATCAGCGTCGCGCCAACCCCCACCGGATTGATTGCGTACAAATGAGCGCGCCTGAACTCGATGCCCTTGGGGCTCAGGCCAAGCGGCTTGTTGATCACCAGATCGGCCACCACCGCGCCGACCCAACTGATCGCAATATTCGAATACAGCCCGAGGACCTGTTCCAATGCGCGGAAAACCCCCAGCTCCATCAGCATGAACGCGATCAATACATTGAACACGAGCCACACCACGCGCCCTGGATGGCTGTGGGTCAGCCGCGCAAAGAAGTTGGACCACGCGAGCGATCCTGCATAGGCGTTGGTTACATTGATCTTGAGTTGCGACAGGACGACGAAAAAGATAGTGACCAGCAGCGCCCATTCAGGCGAACTAAAGACATATTTGTACGCGACGAGGTACATCTGCGTCGGTTCGACCGCATGGTCGGGCAGCACCTCATGCTGTATCGCGAGGAAGGTGAGGAACGAGCCGCCGAGCAGCTTGGCCACACCAAGAATGATCCAGCCCGGGCCGGCACTCAGCATGCACAGGGTCCAGCGGCGCTTGTTGAGCGCGGTCCGCTCAGGCAGAAAGCGAAGGAAGTCGACCTGTTCTCCGACCTGCGCAATCATTGAGATCAGCACCGTGGTGGCCGCGCCGAACATCAGCAGGTCGAAGTGGCCGTCGCTGCCGGCGTTGCCAAGAAAGCTCGGCAGTTCACGCAGCAGGCCCGGTTCTTTCCAGATCACGGCCGCATAGGGTAGCAGCAGTAACACCAGCCAGAGCGGCTGGGTCAATGCCTGCAAGCGGCTGATCAGTGTAATGCCGTGGGTGACGAGCGGGATCACGATCACCGCGCAGATCAAATAGCTCAGCGAGAGGGGGATCTTGAAGTACAGCTGCAGCGCGAGCGCCATGATGGCGGCTTCCAGCGCGAAAAAAATGAAAGTAAAGGACGCGTAGATCAGCGATGTGATCGTGGAGCCGATATAACCGAACCCGGCGCCTCGCGTTAGCAGATCCATATCGACGCCGAATTTCGCGGCGTAGTAGCTGATCGGAAGGCTCGCCAGAAAAATGATCACGCCGACAAACAGGATCGCCCACAGCGCATTGGTGAAGCCGTAACTGACGGTAATCGACCCGCCAATGGCTTCCAGGGCGAGAAATGAAATCGCGCCGAACGCAGTATTGGCTACCCGGAACTCGGACCACTTGCGAAACGTGCGTGGTGTGAAACGCAGCGCATAGTCTTCGATGGTCTCGTCGGCGACCCAGGTGTTGTAGTCGCGCCGTACCTTGATGATGCGCTGGACGGGTATCGCGTGTGGAAGCGCTGGTTCGGGAGAGTGGTTCACCAAAATTATTGGAATTGGGCTGTGGACGGAACTAGGCGCCCAACAGACGCAAGCAGCATGCCATGTGTGCACAGTCCGTATGAAGCCAGCTGGAGCGTGCAGAAGCCCGCGGCGCCGGCTATGCGCTGCGCAGGTGCAGGGCGCGTGCGCAGCGCGCCCCTAATGTGACATTGCCGCACCGGGACAGTGCGCAGGTGTTTTGTTAGCCGATCTGCCAGCGCTGCTGCCCAATGCTTACGGCGGCTTCTTCGCGTGACAACTTCCGCCTATGCGCGCGAAGCGTAGCGCCGCCCCCTCGAGCCTGCCGATACGTCATTTGACGTAGGTCCGCGCACTCGCTACCCGGCGACCCGATTGCAGATCCCGCAAACCCGCTCATTGCTGCGCTCGTGCCTTAGCGCCGCGCGAGGGTAAGTCAAATGACGTATATCGACGCGGAATTCGGATACCTATTCTGCACCCGCCGTTCAACGACAAACGAGCCGCCGTGTCGGCGCCATGCAGGCTGGCGCGTGCACTTCACGCCACGCCTGGCTCGCCAGCCAGACCTGAAAAACCACGCAGAAAGGGACTTTGAACATGACACAACGCTTCGACGACAACGGCGACGACCACGCTGACGAGTCATCCACTTACGCTGCCGAACTCGCCTCGCCGGCCCGCCGAAAAATTGCACTTGGACTGGCTTCGCTGCCGTTTGCGATGATGGCCAAGCCGTCGTTCGCCGCTGCCCCGCCGACTTCGCAAGTGAACACGACAGGCAGGGCGATCACCGATACCACGGTGACGGTTGGTCAGTTGCACTCATCAACCGGCACGATGGCGATCAGCGAAACCGGATCGATCCGTGCCGAACGCCTCGCGATCGACCAGATCAACGCGATGGGCGGGATCCTCGGACGCCAGATCAAGGTGATCCAGGAAGACGGCGCCAGCGACTGGCCAACCTTTGCGGAAAAGGCGACCAAGCTGCTCGAAAGCGACAAGGTCGCCACGGTGTTCGGCTGCTGGACATCCGCGTCGCGCAAAGCCGTGTTGCCGGTGTTCGAAAAAGACAATGGGCTGCTCTACTACCCGACCTTCTACGAAGGCCTGGAACAGTCGAAGAACGTCTTCTATACCGGCCAGGAAGCAACCCAGCAGGTGCTGGCCAGCCTGAGCTGGTTCGCCAAGGAGAAGAAGGCGAAGACCTTCTATCTGGTGGGCTCCGACTACATCTGGCCGCGCACCTCCAACAAGATCGCCCGCAAGCACATTGAAAACGTGCTCCACGGCGAGGTGGTTGGCGAAGAGTACTACCCGCTTGGCAACACCGAGTTCGGTTCACTCATCAACAAGATGAAGTTCAAGAAGCCGGATGTGATTTTCGCGGACGTGGTGGGCGGCAGCAACGTCGCGTTCTACAAGCAACTGAAGGCGGCCGGCGTGACAGGCGACAAGCAGCTGTTGCTGACGATCTCGGTGACCGAAGATGAGTTGCTGGGGATCGGCGGCGAAAACTTCCAGGGCTTCTACTCGTGCATGAAGTATTTCCAGAGCCTGGACAATCCCGCCAACAAGAAATTCGTTGCGGCTTTCAAGGCCAAATACGGCAATGACGCAGTGATCGGCGATGTGACCCAGGCCGCCTACCTCGGCCCGTGGTTGTGGAAGATGGCCTGCGAGAAAGCCGGCAGCTTCGACGTCGATAAGGTGGTGGCGGCTTCGCCGGGTCTGGAATTCAAGGACGCTCCGGAAGGCTACGTCAAGGTTCACGCGAATCACCACCTCTGGAGCAACACGTTGATCGGCCAGGGTCAGCGTGATGGTCAATTCAAGGTGGTCTACAAATCGGACCTGATTGAGCCGAATCCGTTTCCGAAGGGCTATCAGTAAAAACCGTGAGAGTCGCACAGGCGGCCGCTATGGCGGCCGTCTGTGGGAAACCGCAGGTAGCAACCGTACTTTTCGATGTTCAAGGCAGCCTGCTCGAACGCAGGCCGCTCAGGGGATTAACCATGGCTTGGTTCTCGCAGTTCGGCGCGATCGTCGCTATGCAGGGTTTCAACGGCCTCTCGGTCTTTAGCGTCTTGCTGCTGATGGCGCTTGGTCTCGCCATCATTTTTGGTCAGATGGGCGTGATCAATATGGCGCACGGCGAGTTTCTGACGATCGGCGCCTACACCACTTACGTGCTGTCGGTCTTGACCCATAAATATGCGCCGGCACTGCAACCGGTCTATTTCTTCGTTGCTATCGCGGTGTCGTTTGCGGTGGCTTTTGCATTTGGCTACCTGGTGGAATGGCTGCTGATTCGCCATCTCTACCGGCGTCCCCTTGACACACTGCTGGCGACGTGGGGTCTGTCGCTTGCGATGCAGCAAACCTTTCGTTCGGTGTTCGGCTCAGAAGAAGTCAGTCCGGACCTTCCGCAGTGGCTAATGGGTTCGCTCACGCCCTATCAGGGCCTCGACATTCCGATCAACGGCCTGATGGTGATGGTCGTCACCCTTGTGCTCACGGCGGTCCTGCTGCTGTTTTTGTACAAATCGCAGTGGGGCGTGAAAGTGCGGGCCACGACCCAGAACCGGGTCATGGCGGGCGCGGTCGGGATCAACACCGGCAAGGTCGACCGCCTGACCTTTGCGCTTGGATGCGGGATTGCCGGCATAGCGGGCGCGGCATTTACGACGATCGGCTCGACCGGCCCGACGAGCGGCTCGCTTTATATCGTCGACACCTTCCTGACGGTGGTATTCGGCGGCGCGCAAAGCCTGTTTGGCACGATTGCATCCGCGTTCTCGATTGCTCAGACCCAGTCGACAACTGAGTTCTTCCTGTCCGGCTCGATGGCGAAAGTGCTGACCCTGTCAGCCGTGATCGTCATTCTGATGCTACGTCCGCAAGGCCTGTTCGCAACCAAAGTGCGGCGCTAATTGTTTGATCGCAGGAGAACGCAATGAATTCGGGATCTCTAAAGTGGCTGGGCGGACGCTCCGGTGTGATGGGGTTCATCTGGCTGGGTCTTCTGATACTGGTGCTGCTGCCGCTGACGCTGGACATCTTCCGGCTGAACCTGGTGGGCAAATACCTGACTTACGGGTTCGTGGCGATCGGACTCACGCTGTGCTGGGGTTACGGCGGCATCCTTAGCCTGGGGCAGGGTGTGTTTTTCGGTCTGGGCGGCTATTGCATGGCGATGTTTCTCAAGCTGGAAGCATCCGACCCGATCACTACCAAGATCCAGTCGACGCCGGGTATTCCAGACTTCATGGACTGGAACCAGATCACTCACCTGCCGCTGATGTGGGAGCCCTTCAGGCACATGTGGTTCGCTGTGGCGGCGGTGCTGGTGGTGCCGGCCCTGCTCGCATTCGTCATCGGACTTGCCATGTTCAAGCGGCGCGTCGGCGACGTGTATTTCGCCATCGTGACCCAGGCGATTGCCGCGATACTGTCGATCCTGATCATCGGGCAGCAGGGGCTGACCGGCGGCGTAAATGGCATTACCGATTTACGCACGATGCTCGGCTGGGATATCCGCACCACTTCGGCGCACTACATCCTTTACTTCGTCAAT
>JBEKNG010000415.1:0-5609 GCA_049523075.1 Paraburkholderia sp. | reverse complement strand
AGCCCAGTGCGGTGACGGTGCCGGCCAGAGACAGGCCGAAGCGGTCCATCCTGCGGCGCATGCCTATGAGTGCGCCGGACATGGCTTCAGCGACGAGCGTGGCAAGAGCCGGTGAGTTCTGACGCGGCACGCCCAAAGAAAAAGTCGCACGGATTCAAAAATCCGCGCGGCTGATTCGTTCGATCAATGCGTCTTCTCCGACGCGGCGTGTTCAAGGCGCCCGGCTCAGAAGCGCTTCGCCATGAAGCGCTTCGCGGGCGCCTTTTTTTCGGGTGTCGCGTGCGTCTTCGAGTCAGGCACTCAGGCCGGGAGCGCGAAACTCGAGATGGCCTCGCGCAGCACGCCGACCTGATCCTTCAGCGAATGAGCGGCGGCGGCGGCCTGTTCGACGAGTGCGGCGTTCTGCTGCGTGACCTGATCCATCTCGCCTACGGCGCGATTGACCTGTTCGATGCCTGCGCTCTGCTCACGCGACGCGTGGCTGATTTCTTCGAGAATCTCGTTCACCCGACGCACGGACTGCACGATCTCGCCCATCGTCGAACCGGCGTTGGCGACGAGCGACGCGCCGGCTTCTACGGTGTGTGTCGAGGTTTCGATCAGTGCCTTGATTTCCTTGGCAGCGGTAGCCGAGCGTTGCGCGAGGCTGCGCACTTCCGCGGCGACGACGGCGAAGCCGCGGCCCTGTTCACCGGCGCGCGCGGCTTCGACGGCCGCGTTGAGCGCGAGGATGTTGGTCTGGAAGGCGATGCCGTCGATTACGCCGATGATGTCGCCGATCTGGCGCGAGCTGTGGGTGATTTCGCCCATAGTGCGGACCACGTCGTCGACCACAAGGCTGCCGCGCGTAGCGACGTCGGCGGCCTGGCCTGCGAGTTGCGCGGCCTGATTGGCGCTTTCGGCGTTCTGCTTCACGTTGACGGTCATCTGATCCATGCTCGACGCGGTCTGGACGAGCGCGGCGGCTTGCTCTTCGGTGCGTTGCGAGAGATCGGTATTGCCGGCGGCGATTTCGGTCGCGCCCACATTGATATTCTCGGTGCCGGTGCGTACGCGCGAGACGGTTTCGACGAGACCGGTTTGCATGGTATGCAGGGCATGCAGCAGGCTGCCGGTGTCGCGGTGATTGACCGGCACGCCGACGGCGAGGTTACCGCTTGCCATGCGTTGCGCGGCGACGACGGCGACTTCGAGGTCGCCGCCGAGGGAGCGGCGCACGCTGCGCAGTACGAGGATCATGACGAGGGTGGCGACGCCGCCGAGCACGGCGGTGATGGCGAGCCACAGGACCAGATTAGCGTAGAAGGCTTGCTGGACGTCGTCCATGTACACGCCGCTGACGACGTACCAGTCCCACGGGGCGAAGCGCAGCGAGAAGCTGGTTTTGGGGACCGGCTGATCATGACCCGGTTTGGCCCACAGATATTCGACGAAGCCGCCGCCGTCGTGGTTACCGGCGTTGACGATGTTGACGTACAGATGATTGCCGTTCGGATCGGCGAACTCGGCCACGTTTTTGCCGTCGAGCTCGGGCTTGAAGGGGTGCATCAGCACGACCGGCTGCGAGTCGTTCACGGAGACGTAGCCGTCTTTTCCGTAGCGCAATGAGGAGAGTGCGGCGAGGGCCTGTTTCTGGGCGTCGGGTTCGCTGAGGGTGTGTTGCTGGGAAAGCGCGTAGTAATGGTTGATGATGCTGACGGCCTCCTGGACGACGGCCGTGAGTTGATCGCGGCGTTCAGCGATCATGGATGCGCGGTTCTGCCACGCGCCGAAGCCGCCGATCAGGATCAGGCCGATCCATAACACGACGATCATCGACCCGAGTTTTCTGTTCAAGGTCCAGGTGTGCATTTGCGCGGGTTCCATCTTTTTTGGGTTTGGTCGGTCAAAATTTCGTTTTTCGCCTGCGGCGGGCTTACTACAGGGTGTGCCTTGGTTGTTTAACGGCTTTGTTTGGTTTGGGGCGTAGTAGGGGGGAACCCTGGTTTTTCGTCTTTTTCATTTGTCTGATTTTTGATTTTTGTTTTATCTGTATGTAGTGGTGGGTTTTGGTTGTTTGACTACGGCGTTGGCCTTTCCTTGATTTGATATTGGTTTATTAGCTTCGCCCCTGTGCGGGGCAGCGCTTACTTGCTTTGCCGCCGCAAAGAAAGCGGGCTGCAACCGCTAGCCTGTAGGTGTCCATCTCTGTCGTGAAACGGAAACGGCCCAATACGAGACCCGCCGTCGCACCACACGCGCTAGTGACAAAGCATTCATCCGTTCCAGCATCGCGCTTCGCGCACCGCCATCGGGCACAACACCTCCTGCACGCGCTAACTTGAGGTACAGCGCGTATCGCGCTGGCATGCGTTAACTTGGAGGTACAACGCGTATTGTGCTGGCATGCCTAACTTCGTTGGCCATTGGCTGTGGCTTTTACTCTCCAGTGGCGAGAGCCAAACGGGTTTCCCGGGCGGACCCATCCGCGACGCACGCAGTGCGGAGTGGGGTGAATGAGCCCTTTGTCATTAACGTGAATAATGCGAGGGAACATCTCGTTTTCGGACCGCTACGGATTAATTCGCGGGGTGGACACTTATAAGCTGGCGGTTTGAAGCCCGCTTTCTTTGCTTACTTTCTTTGCGGCGGCAAAGAAAGTAAGTGCTGCCCCGCACAGGGGCGAAGCTAATAGACCGATAAGAATGGAAGGAAAGGCCAACGCCCTAATAAAACCATTAAATCAGAAAACAGAAGAAAAGCCAAAACCAAAACCAGAATGAATAACGTAGAAAAACGAAAATAAACCAAATTGCCAGAATGACAAAAACCAAAAAAACCAGAAAAACCAGGCAAACCGTAAAACCCAGATCAGAAAAACGAAAAAACCAAATCCTGAACAACAAAAAACCCCACATTTCACCAAAAATCGCCATAAACAAGCGACAAAAAAGCAAAAACCAACTTCATCCGTTATAGTCACTTTTTTTCACCCGCCCGAAGAGCGCACAAGTGAGTGACACGGCCATACAAAGAGCCCACCTCACAAACCGCCAAAGTGCACCCAAACCAGCAACAAGCCGCGCCGCACGGCAAAAAGAAACCCGTAACCCAACATAAAGCCACCGGCCAGCAACCTAACATGCAGGAGAATCAACGAATATGAACGCCCGCGAACCCGCCTTCGTCTCCGCCTCGCGCACCAGCCGTCTGCGCCAGATGCTCACCAGCACCCAGCTCGAATTCATGATGGAGGCCCACAACGGCCTCTCCGCCCGAATTGTCCGCGAAGCCGGCTTCAAGGCCATCTGGGGGTCGGGTCTCGCTATCTCCGCCCAGTTCGGTGTCCGTGACAACAACGAAGCAAGTTGGACCCAGGTCGTCGATAACCTCGAATTCATGGCCGATGCCAGCGATCTGCCCATCCTCCTCGATGGCGACACCGGCTACGGTAACTTCAATAACGTCCGTCGCCTCGTCCGCAAGCTCGAACAGCGCGGCATCGCCGGCGTTTGTATCGAAGACAAGCAGTTTCCCAAGACCAACAGTTTCATTAACGGCGAACGTCAGCCCCTCGCCGAAATGGATGAGTTCTGCGGCAAGATCAAAGCTGGTAAAGACTCTCAGACCGATGAAGACTTCTCCATCGTCGCCCGCGTCGAAGCGCTCATCGCCGGTTGGGGCATGGATGAGGCCCTGCGTCGCGCCGAAGCCTATCGTCTGGCCGGCGCCGACGCGATCCTGATTCACAGCAAGCTGTCGCGCCCCGACGAGATCCTCGAGTTCGCCCGCGAATGGGCCGGCCGGGGTCCGCTCGTCATCGTGCCGACCAAGTACTACAGCACCCCCACCGAAGTGTTCCGCGAAGCCGGTATCAGCACCGTCATCTGGGCGAATCATCTGATTCGCGCCTCGACTTCGGCCATGCAGGCCGTCGCCAAGGAAATTCACGCCAGCGAGACGCTCGTCGACGTCGAAGACCGCATCGCCTCCGTCAATGAACTCTTCCGTCTGCAAGACGCCGACGAATACTCAGAAGCAGAAAACCGCTACCTGTCAGCTTCGCGCGCCTCGGCTTCCGCTGTCGTGCTCGCTGCCAGCCGCGGTGCTGGTCTCGAAGCCGTGACGGCGGATCGTCCCAAGGTCATGCTGCCGATCGCCGGCAAGCCGCTGTTGCGCTGGCTCGTCGATGCGTTCAAAAAGCAGGGCGTCAACGACATCACCGTGGTCGGCGGCTATCGCGCCGATGCCATCGAAACCGCCGGCATCAAGCTGGTCGTCAACGAGCGTCATGCGGAAACCGGCGAGCTGGCCTCGCTCGCCTGCGCCGTCGACGCGCTCAAGTCGGACACGGTCATCTCGTACGGAGACCTGCTGTTCCGTAGCTACATCGTGCGCGATCTGGTCGAAAGCGAAGCGCCGTTCAGCGTCGTGGTCGATTCGTCGCTGACCGAACCGGTCAACAGCAGCGTGCGCGATTTCGCATGGTGCTCGGCGTCGGACGATCGCGGTCTGTTCGGCAACAAGGTGCTGCTGCAACGTGTGTCGAGCGAATCGCAGCACGCAGGTTCGAGCGAAGCCCGGCTGCCGGACGGCCGCTGGGTCGGTCTGCTGAATGTGCGCGGCGAAGGACGCGAGCGTCTGCGAGCCGTGCTCACCACGTTGCATGCACGTCCCGATTTCGACAAGCTCAATATGCCCGCGCTGCTCAACGCGCTGATCGAAGCCGGTGAAGAGATCGAAGTGCAGTACGTGCACGGTCACTGGCGCGGCGTCAACGATCTGGAAGACTTCCGCCGTGCCGGCGATTTCGCTCACGCGCAAACGCCGCTCGCCGCGGGTGCCGCTGGCGGAGAGGCGCGATGATCGAGGCTGCACAGTTTGTCGAAGCGGCGCGAGAGCGTGGCTTCGACTGGTATGCTGGCGTGCCCTGCTCGTATCTGACGCCGTTCATCAACTACGTGCTGCAGGACCCGTCGCTGCATTACGTCTCGGCGGCCAATGAGGGCGACGCGGTCGCGCTGATCGCCGGCGTCACGCTCGGCGCGCAGAACGGCCGCCGCGGCGTCACGATGATGCAGAACTCCGGACTTGGCAATGCGGTGAGTCCGCTCACGTCGCTGACGTGGACGTTCCGTCTGCCGCAACTGCTGATCGTCACGTGGCGCGGCCAGCCCGGCGTCGCCGACGAGCCGCAGCATGCGCTGATGGGCCCGGTCACGCCCGCGATGCTCGACACCATGGAAATTCCATGGGAGACCTTCCCGACCGAGGCCGATGCCATTGGTCCGGCGCTCGACCGCGCCATCGCGCACATGGACGAGACTGGCCGTCCATATGCGCTCGTGATGCAGAAGGGCAGCGTGGCACCGTATGAGCTGAAGCAGGGCGACAGCGCCGCGCGCGGCACGCCGTGCGCACCGCACGCGCAGTGGAAGGGTGTAACGGCGGATGCGCTGCCATCGCGTCAGGCTGCCTTGCAGCGCGTGATCGCGCACACGCCGCCCGAATCGACGGTAGTGCTCGCGTCGACCGGCTTTTGCGGCCGCGAGCTGTATGCGCTCGACGACCGCTCGAACCAGTTGTACATGGTCGGCTCCATGGGCTGCCTGACGCCATTCGCGCTTGGT
>JBEKNG010000414.1:0-5612 GCA_049523075.1 Paraburkholderia sp. | reverse complement strand
GGGCCGCCTTGACGACGTCGGCGAGGCCGATGATCGACACCAGCGCGGTCGCCTTTACCAATACCTGCCAGTTGTTGCCGATGCCTGGCAGCGCGAAACGCATCATCTGCGGAAACAGGATGCGGGTGAACACGCGCACTCCGCTCATGCCGTAGGCGGCACCCGCTTCGAGCTGGCCGCGCGGCACCGCGAGGAAGGCGCCGCGGAACGTCTCGGTGAAGTACGCGCCGTAGATGAAGCCCAGCGTGATCACGCCGGCCACAAACGGATCGATGTCGAACTGCGGGAGGTTGAGCGCGTCGGTCAGGTTGTTGACCCCTATCTGGATGCTGTAGAACAGCAGCAGCATCAGCACGAGATCGGGCACCGAGCGGATCAGCGTCGTATAGGCCGTGCCGATCATGCGCAGCGGCCGGTTCAACGAGAGCTTCGCTGCCGCACCGGCCAGCCCGAGCAGGACCGCGGCCGCGAGCGACAGGACCGACAGCTCGATTGTCTGGATCGTACCGGCGAGGAGCACCGGACCAAAGCCGTAAAGGAACACGTTTGTCTCCATCCAGGTTTGCAAAGGGGTCTGGCGGCGCATGGATAGCGCGGCCGTTGCGGGCCACGCGACAGGCATGGCGCGGATACTCGCAAGCGAAAATGATTTGCTCAAACAGACAACCTGCGGCATGTTGCAACGCAGCATCGGGCGATTCAGTCCAGCGAGCGCGCGAGACCCCTGTTCCAGTAGGTGATATCGGTTTGTAAGCGCCGCCGCACCACGCGAGTCCACGCCGCGATTTAGCAGGTTTCGGGTCGCTTTTTCGATAGACGCTGTGGCGCGCGCCGCAGCGCGTTTTTGCGTCACGACCAGGGCAAACCCCGCTACACTGCGGTGGCGCGGGGTGCTTATGCCGGACAGAGCGTCGGCCCGGCGTTTTCTTGAGAGGACTCAGCGCCATGACATCCCGTTACGATTCAACGACGCTCGACGCCTATGCAAGGGAAGCCGCCCGTTACAGCCAGGAATGGCTCGACCAACCGCCGCCGAACGACCTCTACGCGCTGCTGGAAACGCATCTGGTGCCGCAAGGCACGACCGCCGAGATCGGTTGCGGCAATGGGCGCGACGCGGCATGGCTCGCCGCGCACGATTACCGGGTGTGCGGCTTCGATGCATCCACCGCCTTGCTGGCCGAAGCGCGCCGCCTGCATCCCGAGATTGTGTTTCGCGAGGCCACGCTGCCGGAACTCGCGGAGATCGACGAGCGCTTCGATAACGTCGTCTGCGAGACGGTGATCATGCATTTGCCGGCCGAGTCTATTCCTTTGGCCGTCGATAACCTGCGGCGCCTTCTGCGGCCCAATGGCGTGTTGTATCTGTCGTGGCGTGTGACCGAGGGCGAAAATATGCGGCAGCCGGATGGCCGTCTTTACACTGCGTTGGAACCGAAGCTCGTGGTGGACGCGCTGATCGATTGCGCGATTTTGCTGTTCGAAGACGTGACGAGCGAAACCTCGGGCAAGCGGATTTGCCGGGTGATCGCGTCGAAGAATACGGGTGGGTGAATTCGTGAGTTTCCATATTCCCCGCGCTTTCACGTCAGCCATTATCGGATCGGCTTCCGCGCGACAACCGGAGTGCAGACCCGCGGTAGGCAGGTACGGGAGAGCTAATAATCATCGTTTGGTGGGAGGATCGGCCCAACGAGGAAGTCGTCACCTCGCCATCATTTCCCAGTCTGTCGCCTACTCTTATGCGAATCTGCCTCGGCGCTCCCTCGTTATTGGTTGGGAACTGCGTAGCCGCTTGCTGCACCCGTATTCTTTGACGTCGACGTATCGACAAATTCGATGCTTTCTAGAAGCTGGACGACTTCCGGGAGTACCGATTCGTTGAGGTGACTTAAATCATCGGCTTATACACAATTTCCAGCGTGACCGCCGGCACGTAACTTCTGCAATGTCCTGGCAGCGACATGAACCTCTTTGAGTCCCAGCCAAATAGCTTTCGCGCCGGGTTCGCCATCGCCCTTGCGGCCGAGGAATCCGCCCAGGCGCGCGATCAGGCGCAGCACCTCGTTGAGCTTGGGCGTGGCGGGCTGCTTGACGTCGGTCAGCAAATACGCGCCACGAATTTCATCGACATCGAAGAACAGTTCGGCATCCAGATCGGGGCAACTGTGACCATGTGCATCAGATGGACGATTCGCCAAGCCACGACCAGAAACAGCGCCAGCGCGCGTTCGAGCCGTTCGATCGCGCCCAGTTGCAGCGCCTCGACTCGGCAACCGTTCTTCAGCACGTCGAACAGGATCTCGATTTCCCAGCGCGCCCGATACCAGTCGATCAGTTCAATCGCTTCCTGCAGCGTCGTGGCTTCGCGGTTGGTCAGCAAGCGCCATTCGATCGGCTTGACGCCGCCTGGTGCATCAAACTCACGCGCCACCAGACACGTGGCCGCAACGCTCTGACCAACGCCTGCCGGCAGTTCGATGCGCCGCAACCATACGTGCTGACGCACCTGGCGCGCCTTCACGCCGTGACGCGAGCCCATCGTGAAGGCAATCTCGCCCAGCGGTGCGCCTTCTGTCGTCGCCGTCCACAGCCTGGCTCTCTCTGGCAGCGCGCGGTCGTGGGTCGAGCGAATCAGCCAATCCGCCGGCGTGCCCAACTCCTGCGCCCGCACCATCAGCGCGAGCATGTCTGCCTCGCGATCAGCGACGTACACCAGTCGCGTGTGTGGCAGGCTCGATGCCGTTTCCGCTACCCGCTCGTAACCCTCGATCCAGCGCAGGCTTTCCTTGAGACCGCCGCGCTGGCCCTGCGCGTCCTTGGGCTCACGCGCCCACATCCACGCGTCGAGTACACCCAGCGGCACCCGCTCAGGCGTCACCGCATAGGTCGGATGCAAATACATCCCGCGCTGCATCTCGTAAGACAGTGGCCCAAGGCCCGCGGCCTGCCGGCCATTGAAATCCAGTTCCGTGGTGTCCTGCAGGCACAACACGACCGACTGAGCGGCCATTCGTTGCTCGGTCTTCCGCCAGTGCGGTTCCAGAATCGCACTCCACTCGACCTCGTCGTTGTCGAAGAAGCGGTACGCCGCCATCGTCTCGCCCCAGCCCCGACACGCCTGGGGCACGCCAGCCGTCGGCTTGGCCGCCAATCGTTCCTTCAATGTCCTCGCTCGCTTGTTCAAGCGCGCGTCGCCAAGGTCGAGGTCAGCAAATTCGGTTTGCGTCCAGCACGGTGCTTCCAGGGCCAAGGCGTTCACGCAAAAAGCGAGAGTAAACGCGACGCGCCGAAAGCTTACAAGCCCCCGTCGATCTCATTGCCCGACGACGGTTTGTTCCGGCCTACGGTTGCGAAGGGCTGACTTGTGTATAAGACGATGGGTTTAAGGGCGCCGAGATTCGCCGCCCACGGCATCGCCCTACTCAACGTCCGCTCGCTCGCGGCCAACGCAACACGCTCAGTCGGGCGCCAGCACGGCTCACTCGATTCCCAACCGCGAGCGAATCGCCGGCAGCATGTGCTCAACCGCCGCCCGCCCTTCCGCAATCGCCGGCGCCGCGCGGTGGAAATCGAAAATCCCCATGCCGCCCAGGCGCGGCTGAATCAGGATGTCGGCGGGCTCTCCCGCCAGACGGCTGCGCGTGATGCGCACCTGCATGATGTCGATGCTCTGTGCAACCGAACTCAGCATCGACGGCACACGCGCACTCGGCTCCGGCGCCACGCGTACGTCGCTCGATGCGACGTCATCGGCCGGCGCGAGCCAGCGCGGCCACGGCTTGCCGTTTTTGCGCAGCGAGCCCGGCAGCGGTGCATCCGGGTCGAGCGCCGGCGCAGCGGCGGCGATGCCGCCGAAGTCACGGCCATTGAGAATATCGTTGTTCAGATCCACGGCGATCACGCAATCGGCGCGCATGCCGCGCGCCACCGACACCGGTACCGGATTGCTCAGCCCGCCATCCACGAGCCACACGCCGTTGTGCCGGACCGGCGTGAAGATGCCCGGAATCGCAATCGACGCACGCACCGCATCCACTACGCTGCCGTCCTGCAACCAGGTTTCGCGGCCCGAGTCGAGTTCGGTCGCCACCGCTGCAAAGGGCATCTGAAGTTCGCTGATCTCGCGCCCGTTGAACTGGTTGGCGAACACCTGGATCACCTTGCGGCCACCCAGCAGACCGCCGGAAATACGCAGATCGAGCAGGCGCACTACCGTCTGCCAGGTCAGGCGCGACACCCATTCCTCGAGCCAGTCGAGATCGCCGTTCGCATAGACCGCCGCGACCAGCGCGCCGATCGAAGTGCCGCACACCACATCCGGCTTGATGCCGGCGTCGTGCAGCGCGCGGATTGCGCCGATATGCGCCCAGCCTCGTGCGGCGCCGCCGCCCAGTACGAGACCAATGCGTGAATGAGGACGTCGCCGCAGCATGTTTTCTCCTTATCGTCCGCGTATCACGTCTGAACGCGATGTCGTGTAGACCTTGTGAAACGCGTCGAAGTGCACGTTGAAGATGCCTTCTTCGGTCACACCGCCCTCGCGCCACTTCCAGCTCCAGACGGTTTCTGGCTTGAGCGGAAACACCGCGACCTGCCCCGGCTTGCCGAGCAGCCGCCGCACTTCGTCTTCATTCATGCCCGGCTGGATTTTGGCGAAATTGGCCGCGGTCAGCACCTGGGTGATGGCTTGCAGCTTGCCGTCGCGGTCGATGTCGACCATGTAGGTATTGAGCCCTTGCGGGCCGCGCGGATATTCGAGGCGTTTGGAACCGTCGGTGAAGGCGCGCTCGGTTTCCGGCTTGCCCATCTGGCTGCGAATCTGCTCTTCCGTCGTGACACCGGGCGTGAGGCCTTTCAACAACAACGCGTCCGGTTTGACGGCATTGAAGAATTCCTTGAGTTTTTGCACAGCACGTTGGCCCTGTTGGTCGTCGCACCCCGCCAGCGCGAGCGATGCGGCCAGCACGGCGACGGTAAGCAATCGGAAGCTCGAAGCCATCAGTGGGGTGGGATGCGGTCCGTTTTATGAAGGTTGGACGACAGGATAGCAAAACCGTGGACGCGCCCGCAGCGAGGCGGGCAGCAGCGCCCGAGCAAACAACGAGGCTCGGGAGCAGCACGGAAACGACGCAACGCAATTCGCCGTTCGTGCTACAGGCGGGGAGGCAGCGGGAAAAGGGACGGAAACAGCCGCTACAGACTACGCACAGCGGACAAGAAAGAACTGAGGACCCGCGAGGACGGACACATGACGAAGGACCTACTGCGGACGACACGCAGCGGTCCGGTCCGAACGAAGCAATCAGCGCCGTCGGCCACTGATCATGCGCTTTCGCCCGAAACGGACCGCTGCACACGGCCGTCTGGTCCCTCGACTATCTTGCCCAGGTGCCGATAATTTAGACGCATCGAAGGGATTACGCGAGCCAGCGTTTACACTGAATAGGCTGAGGAATGGACGCCGCTCGCGGCGTCCAGGTCGCGGCTTCACGATGCCTCCCGCGTTGGAGTGGAAACCACCCCAGCGACGGGTGCCGCCATGGTGAAACGCCGTCAGCGGTTTGCGAACCCCGCCTGCCCCGCGCCCTGCAGCACCGAGTCGTTTTGCG
>JBEKNG010000413.1:0-5614 GCA_049523075.1 Paraburkholderia sp. | reverse complement strand
GGCCATGAAATTGGCATTCACGGTTATAGCCATGAAAACCCGATCGCGATGACGCCGGAACAGGAGGAAGCGGTACTCGACCGCAGTATTGAACTCATCACCGCGCTCGCCGGGCGCCGCCCGACAGGCTATGTCGCACCCTGGTGGGAGTTCAGCCCGGTAAGCAACGAGCTACTGGTCAAGAAGGGCATCAAGTACGACCACAGCCTGATGCACAACGATTTCCATCCGTACTACGTGCGTGTCGGCGACAGCTGGACCCGGATCGACTACAGCAAGCACCCGAGCGCCTGGATGAAGCCGCTGCAACGGGGCCGCGAGACGGGTCTCGTCGAAGTTCCGGCCAACTGGTACCTCGACGACCTGCCGCCGATGATGTTCATCAAGAAGTCACCGAACAGCCATGGCTTCGTCAATCCGCGTGATATCGAACAGATGTGGCGCGACCAGTTCGACTGGGTCTATCGGGAACACGACTATGCCGTGTTCCCGATCACGATTCATCCCGATGTCTCCGGTCGGCCGCAAGTCCTGCTGATGCTCGAGCGTCTGATTGCGTACTTCCGCGAGCACGACGGCATCCGCTTCTGCACATGCGATGAGATCGCTGACGATTTCATCCGTCGCAACCCCCGCAACTGAAAAGAAGAGCACTTACCCAGCGACCATTCTCTACGAACTCACGAAGGAGTTTCACAATGAATACGGCTTCAACGACGGCGGCTTTGCCGCCAGCCGAGAACGGTGGCGTATTGTCTCATTGGGCGCCGCCAGAGGTCAGCCGCCAACAAGTCAATTACGCGACCGCCGTATGCTTCTTCGCGTGGGTTTTTGCGGTCTATGATTTCATTTTGTTCGGTACATTGCTGCCCCGCATAGGAGAGCACTTTCATTGGGCTGCGGGCACACAGACCAGCATCAATACATGGGTCACGCTCGGCACGGCAATCGTTGCGTTCGGAATCGGGCCCATCGTCGATAGATTGGGACGACGTAAGGGCATCATCATCGCTGTTGCCGGGGCCGCGATCTGCTCGGGTCTGACGGCGGTAGCCGGCTGGGTGATCGGGGTCGCTGCTGGCGCAGGCATCGTCCTGTTGGTTCTGGTTCGTTCACTAGCCGGTCTTGGTTACAGTGAACAGGCCATCAACGCGGTGTATCTGAGCGAGTTGTTCGCCGTCGCGCATGTCGATGAGAAATCGGCAAAGCGTCGCGGCTTTATTTATTCGCTGGTTCAGGGCGGCTGGCCAATCGGCGCTGTGCTGACCGCCGCGCTCGTGACATTGCTTTACCCGCTGGGTGAGCGGCTGTTCGGCGCGGGTGGTGGTTGGGCGACGTCCTTCATATTCGCCATGTTCCCTGCAGTCGTCATTGCGATACTGGGTCGCAAGTTAATAGAAACACCGCAATTTCTCATAGGCCAAAAAATTCGGCAGGCACGTGAGACAGGGAGCCCGACTGAAGCAGACACACTTGCGCGCCGATGGGGTATCGACCCGGAGCATCACCAGAAGGCAGGAATCGGCGCGATCTTCCGCGGCGACTCTTTGCGCTCCACCCTTGCTCTGTCTCTCGGCACGTTCCTGAACTGGTTTGCGATTGTGATTTTCGCCGTGCTTGGCACATCAGTGCTCGCGGGGTCCGGCGGTACAGCAGGCAAGCATGTGGAATTTTCGAGCGCGCTTGAGGTTCTGATTATCTCCAACCTTGCGGGCTTCCTGGGCTACATGTTCCACGGCTGGTTAGGCGACAAAATGGGTCGACGGAATACCGTATCGCTTGGCTGGATCATCGGCGGGATTGCTTTCTATCTGATGCTGCAGGCGCCCAACGGCGATTTCTGGAAAATCGTTCCGCTCTATTCGCTCGGTCTTTTCTTTCTGATCGGCCCGTATTCGGCCAATCTGTTTTTGATCGGGGAAAGCTTTCCGAGCCATATTCGTGCAACGGCCGGAGCATTCGTCAACGCCTGTGGCCAACTCGGTGCAATCGTTGCCGGCTTCGGCATCACGCACACATTGGTCAGCGGCGCAGATTGGGTACAAGCTGCAATTTACTGGGGCGCCATTCCTTGTAGCGTTTCGGGTATCTGCATGCTGCTCGCACGACATGTTGATCCCCAGTCTGTGAAATGATGGAAGCGCAATGAACTGTCAGCGAACTTCCAGAACGTCAAACCCGGAGAACATCAATTGAGCGACTCACGAGTAGCAATCATCACGGGCGCGGCCAGCGGAATCGGTCAGGCTCTGGCCGTCGCGTATGCCCAGATCGGCGTCGCCGTCGTCGGCGGCTACTTTAGCGGCGATCCATACGACCCTGCCGAAACGCAACGTGCCGTCGCAGAGGCCGGCGGCCGCTGCGTGATGACGCCAGTCGACGTTCGCTCCGCCGACGACACCGACGCGCTCGCAGCCTGCGCGATCGAGCGGTTCGGGCGGCTCGACTTTGCGGTCGCCAATGCGGGGTTGCTACGCCAGGCAGCCCTTACCGAAATGAGCGATCAACAATGGTACGAGATGATCGATGTCGACCTGACCGGCGTCATGCGAACATTGCGCGCGGCTGCCCGGCATATTGAAGCGAATGGCGCGATGGTCGCAATTTCATCGATTGCCGGCGGTGTCTACGGGTGGCCCGAGCATGCGCACTATGCGGCGGCCAAGGCCGGTGTTCCCGGCCTATGCCGCGCGATCGCAATGGAACTCGCGCCTCGCGGCGTACGGTGCAACGCCGTGATTCCGGGCCTGATCGAAACGCCTCAGTCGCTCGACGCGAAGAACTCGCTCGGACCCGAAGGGCTCGTGCAGGCTGCGAGAAGTATTCCACTGCGGCGAGTCGGCCGGCCAAGCGAGATCGCGACCCTGGTGCGCTTCCTGACCAGTGACGATGCGTCGTATATCACCGGGCAAACGATCGTTGCCGACGGCGGCATGACTGTGTCCTGGCCAACCTGACAAGGCTCCGATGACTCAGCCTTCCATGACCGCTCCCTCGTCTTCGCCCGCCTCGCTGGGCTTCACGCTCGAAGGCCGGCGTGCGATCGTCACCGGCGCGGCCAGCGGCATTGGCGCGGCGATTGCGCTGACGTATGCGCGAGCCGGCGCCCAACTCGTGCTTGCGGATCGCGACGCGACCCGGCTGGCCGACCAGGCCCACGCGTGCCGCGCATTCGGCGGCGATGTTGAAACCGTGCAGGCCGATGTCGGCGAAGAATCCGATGCCAATCGCATTGTCGATCACTGTATCGCCGCATTTGGCGGCGTTGATATCCTCGTCAACAATGCGGGGATGCTCACGCAGGCGCGTTGCACCGAACTGACCACGACAATGTGGGACGAGATGCTTCGCGTCGATTTGCGCAGCGTGTTCCTTTGTACACGTCGCGCGCTGCCTTCGATGATTGCGCAGCGCTGGGGTCGGGTGATCAATATCGCGTCGCAACTCGGTATCAAGGGCGGTGCCGAGTTATGCCACTACTCGGCGGCGAAAGCGGGCGTGATCGGCTTTACGAAGTCGTTGGCGCTGGAAGTCGCGCCCGACAATGTCCTCGTCAACGCGATCGCGCCAGGTCCGATTGAAACGCCGCTGGTCGACGGGATCAGTGCAAAATGGAAAGCGGCGAAATCCGCCGAATTACCGCTGCGCCGTTTCGGGCGCGTCGAAGAGGTCGCACCGGCGGCACTCCTGCTCGCCAGCGATCCAGGTGGCAACCTGTTCGTTGGCCAGACACTCGGCCCGAATTCGGGCGATGTCATGCCTTGAGTCGTTGGCTGGATGCGACGCTGCGACACTGGAGATTGATGATGTGTGGAATGTGTGGCCTGCTGGGTGGCGGCAACCACTGGTCAAACGCGACGTTACCGGTCGAGGGTGCGAATGCGCGGCGCCAGCGCCTGCTTCAGGCCGCCGTTGCCAACCGCTTGCTCAGCTTGTTCCGCCTGCAGCTCGATGATTTTCATGGGCAGTCATTTGTGTTGTCGTCGCCGACTGGCGCACGCCAGATAGTCGACGACTTCTCGCAGGTCTGGCAAGCGGCCGAGGCGATGCTCGGACGTCCACTCGATCCGCTGGAGCTGTTCGTCGAATGAATGCCGCGTTCGATATCCTGCCGGTTACGCTGCTCACGGGATTCCTCGGCAGCGGCAAATCGACTGTGCTTGCCGATGTTCTACAGGGCGAACACGCGCAGGACACGGCCGTGCTGGTCAACGAATTCGGCGATGTTGGACTCGATCATCTGCTGATCCGGGAAGTCGACGCTCGCACCGTGTTGCTTGACAATGGTTGCGTTTGCTGTTCGATCCGGGGCGAGTTGAAGGAAGCCCTCGCGACACTGTTCTCGCAGCGCATCCGTGGCGAAGTCCCGCCGTTTTCGCGAGTGATCGTCGAAACCACAGGACTGGCGATGCCGGCGCCCATCATCGCCACCCTGCTCGCCGACCCGGCGATCCGTAACCACTACACGCTGCACACCGTCGTCACCGTCGTCGATGCGGTCAATGCGTTCGAGCAGCAGCGCCAATATCCCGAGTGGCTCGCGCAGGTCACGGCGGCCGACCATCTGCTGCTCACCAAGAGCGATCTGGTCGAAGCGGATCGCGTCCCGGCGCTCTTTGACACGCTTCGCATGCTCAATCCGGCCGCGCCGGTGTCGATACGCGCGCCAGACGATCACGATGCGTTGCGCACCACGCTGTTTACGGCCGGACATGCCGAGACCCTGCTGCAAAGAATCGGCAGCACGCATAAAGCGCGATTGTCCGCGGGCTATGCGGGCTATGCGGGCTCAGACAGGCTTGCACATCGCGCTGCGCTGCGCGCGGATCAACCGGCCAATGCCACACCCGCCATTAAAGCATTCTGCATCGAAATCGCTGCTCCAATCGACTGGCAGATTTTCACGATCTGGTTCACGCTACTGTTGAACCGGCACGGTGATAAAATCCTGCGTGTCAAAGGCGTGCTGTCGATCGCCGGTGCATCGAAGCCGGTCGTCCTGCATGGCGTGCGGCACCTGGTTCATCCGGTCCTGCATCTTGATCGATGGCCCGATCCACGCCGCGACTCGCGGATTGTCTTTATCACCGAAGATATTGAGCAGGCCGAGATCGAAGCATCCTATCGGCGCTTCTGTGAGCACCTCGAAGAACAGACGCAGTGAAGTCAACCCGTTCCAGAGCAACCGAAACCTCCTCCACTCCCCGCGCACCCGCTGTGCATGCGGGCAAGGTCGAACTGCGTGTGCTTGGCACATCGGTGACGTTGCAGGAGCATATCCGTAAGCGGGCTGAACAGGATCTCGGCATCCGTCTGCGCTATATCGTCGACGACGGATCTGCGGTGCAGCGGGCAGGTGTGATGCATCCTGACCGCTACGACGTCTACGACCAGTGGTTCCACAGCATCGACTGCCTGTGGCCAGCCCAGGCGCTGCAACCGATCGAGCTGTCCCGCATCGGACGATGGGACGAAGTCAACTCGCTCGCAAAGACTGGCCGGTTCGCTGATCTTCACGCGGCAGGCGCGGGTAGCCGACCGGTCGACCGCCTTTATGTGCAGCCCGACGGCTCGCTCGGTCGCGAACCGTCTGCGCAGATCAGTATGCTGCCCC
>JBEKNG010000412.1:0-5617 GCA_049523075.1 Paraburkholderia sp. | reverse complement strand
GGCAACTGCTCGCGCGTCTGACGGAGGAAGCGTGATTCCCATCCAGCCCGCCGGCCAGAGCGGCGCCGGGGTGATCAAGGCTTTCACCGCGCCGGGCCGCATCCATCTCACGTCCTTGCCCCCGCTGGCGCTGTACGTGCACTTCCCGTGGTGCGTGCGCAAATGTCCGTACTGCGACTTCAACTCGCACGAGTGGAAAGGCGACGCGTTCCCCGAGAATGAATACCTCGACGCACTGCGCACCGATCTCGAACTGGCGTTGCCGCTCGTGTGGGGCCGCCAGGTGCATACGGTGTTCATCGGCGGCGGTACGCCTAGCCTGCTGTCGGCGGCGGGACTCGACCGGCTGCTCTCCGATGTGCGCGCGCTGCTGCCGCTCGATGCCGATGCCGAGATTACGCTCGAAGCCAACCCCGGCACCTTCGAGGCGGACAAGTTTGCGCAATTTCGAGCGAGCGGCGTGAACCGGTTGTCGGTGGGCATCCAGAGCTTCAACGAAGCGCATCTAAAGGCGCTCGGGCGGATCCACGACGCGGCGCAGGCGCGCCATGCGGTGGAAATCGCGGCCAATACCTTCGACAACTTCAATCTCGACCTGATGTTCGCGCTGCCGCGACAAACGCTCGCGGAGTGTCAGGCGGATATCGAAACGGCGTTGTCGTTCGCGCCGCCGCATCTTTCGCTGTATCACCTGACGCTCGAGCCGAACACGCTGTTTGCGAAATTCCCGCCGCCGCTGCCGGACGACGATTCGTCCGCTGACATGCAGGACTGGATTCACGAACGCACCGCCGCAGCCGGTTACGGGCGCTATGAGGTGTCGGCGTATGCGCAGCCGCATCGGCAAAGCCAGCACAACCTCAACTACTGGCGCTTTGGCGACTACCTGGGCATCGGCGCCGGCGCCCATACCAAGCTGTCGTTTCCGAATCGCATCCTGCGGCAGATGCGCTACAAGCATCCGACGACCTTCATCGAGCAGGCTAAAGCGGGGACGCCGGTGCATGAAGAGCACGAGGTCGGGCCGCACGATCTGCCGTTCGAATTCATGTTGAACGCGCTGCGGCTCGTGGAGGGATTTCCGGTGCATCGGTTCATCGAGCGTACCGGCATGTCGATGACGTCGATCGAACCTGCGTTGCAGAAGGCGGAACAGCGCGGGCTGATCGTGCGCGATTATGAAAAGATCGCACCGACACCACTTGGGCAAGCTTTCCTGAACGATCTGCAGGAGTTGTTTCTGAAGGACCCGCAGTCGTAGCCGCGCAGCGATTTTGCGTGCGGGGTTGCCGTGGCGGAGAGATTTCAGGTTACAATTTCGGGCTTGGAGGTGTGGCCGAGCGGTTTAAGGCACCGGTCTTGAAAACCGGCGAAGGAGCAATCCTTCCGTGAGTTCGAATCTCACCGCCTCCGCCAGGATACCAACGAATACGGGCCTATCGGCCCGTTTTTCGTTTCTACCCGTCAAAGAACCCGCCGAACTCAAAAGTATTGTTCATGCGCGCCAGGCGGTGCACCACGCGACTAGCTAGCGATCATTCCAACGGTATCGAAAGCGGTGCTGCTTCCGGCGCCAGGCATCCCAAAAACGGCAGCCGTGGGTTAGCCTTAATCCCAACCTTAACCAGCACCAATCGCTACCTTGGCTGTAAGCAATGGTGAGCACTTGCCAAGCAGATGCCAGCAATGCGATATCAGCAAGATATCAAGGCGTAATCCGATTGCACCGCACGATGCTTGTAGCATCCCACAAGCATTCCTTGAAACATCCTCGTTGCATTGCATAGCATTGCGCTGCGTTGCATGCCTGGTAGACGCTCTCGCATACGGCCCGGCGTCTACACGTCAAGCTTTGGGACTAACCCCGAATCAGGACTGCCGACTCACCTGGTCTCGAAACGGTATCGAAGGGGTATTCGAAGATGCATATCTATGCCAATAGGCGCGCCAACAAGTAAACACGCTCCGCAGCAACGCCATGCAGACCCTCGTCACGGAGCGTAATAGCTGTAAGAGCTTATGAAACCCAATGTGCTTCACGCACGGCTACACTGGATTCACCTCATCCCCCATGAGGTGTGTTGTGTGAATCTCCTCAGCTTAGCCCGCCCCGACCGGCGGGCTTTTTTATGGTGCCGTCCGAGCGACCGGGCCCGCTCACACCGCTACCAGTGTCTGTTTCTCGCGCGCATCCGCACAGCGGCGATTCAGATCGCGGTGTATGGGCTGACTGTCAAGCAACGCCGATACATCCGACAATCCTTGGTCAAAACGCAACACGTATTCGATGTCGGTGTAGTCATGATACGCGCCGCTGTCTGCCAGCTTGCGTGCTTCGGCGATGGCGGCATGCTGCCGTTCGCTTTTGGTCAAATCTCTGATCGCCATGTTTGCCGCTCCCAAGGAACAGTGACTCCCATCATAGCAACGCTGGATGCGTTGCAAGGTAGCGAGCGCGCAACACCTGGGATTTTCCACAACAGTGGCCGTTGAAGGATCATGCGTTTTCGACGCAACGACGCATTCGTCAGACCAAGTAGAACGTAAGCATCTGTAAATACGACTCGCCCCCATTGTCGCGGCGCAAACAGCGCGGCCGCCCCGCAGGAGGGACCGGCGTCATCAGCGCCGTAATGCGCCGTCACGCGACACCCAAGGTCGGCCCGAACGAACGCCACGGCGCATGGCTCCAACTTACAAAGGAGGGATCATCATGCTCAGAGTTATCGCGCTAATTGCACTTGCGGCCAGCCTGGGTGGTTGCGTTGTCGCACCGTCGCCGTACGGGTACGGCTACGGATACGCACCGGCATACGGATACTACGCAGCCCCGGCGGTCAACGTTGGGGTTGGAGTGGGCGGCGGTTGGGGCGGCGGCTGGCATCGGTAAGGACACGCGCATCGCGAAGCCTTGGCGCTGCGCGATGCGCTTCACGCACACGCTGGCCAGGCACAAAAGAATGCCCGCCGAAGCGGGCAAATAAAGACCTTCCACCGATGCCTCCTTGGGAGAGGCAATTGCAGTTTAGGAGGATTTGAGCGTCGTCGTGTTGCAGCTATGTTTCGGACAATTACATCGGTGCAATCCGAGCTGCAGGGCAGCGAATAGCACACCACGCGTGAAGTTCCGCTCTACGACGCGCACTTTGTTACCGCTCGTGATCGTGCGCCAGGCGGCCTTGATTCTGCGGCCTCTAAGCTGACAATTATTTCCTGACCGTTACGCCGTAACCCGCGGAAAAAAGAGTGTAACGCCCGCAAGAAGTTCCTCCTCAGCATCGACAGACGCTGCCTCGCCAGCCCCTCCTCCTGTCGATGAACCTCTCACGGCCCTTTATCGAACGCCCCGTTGCGACGACTTTGCTTTCGTTGGGCGTGGCGCTCGCCGGTGTCTTCGCTTTTATCAAACTTCCCGTCGCCCCGCTGCCGCAAGTCGACTTTCCGACTATTTCGGTGCAGGCGAGCCTGCCGGGCGCGAGTCCCGACACCGTCGCCAACAGCGTCGCGAGTCCCCTTGAACGGCATCTCGGACAGATAGCCGACGTGACGGAGATGACGTCGCAAAACACGGTGGGTTCAGCGCGCGTGACCTTGCAGTTCGGGCTGGACCGCGACATCAACGGCGCGGCGCGCGACGTGCAAGCGGCCATCAACGCAGCGCGCGCCGATCTGCCGACCAGCCTGCGCAGCAACCCGACTTATCACAAGGTCAATCCTGCCGACGCCCCGATCCTGATTCTCGCGCTCACCTCGCACACGCTGCGGCGTGCGAAGCTCTACGATCTGGCCTCGACGATTCTCGCGCAATCGTTGTCGCAGTTGCCCGGCATCGGCGAGGTCGATGTCAACGGCTCGGCCAACCCGGCGGTACGAGTGGAGCTGAATCCCACGGCGCTGTATCACTATGGCATCGGTCTTGAAGACGTGCGGGCCGCGCTCGCCTCGGCCAACGCCAACAGCCCCAAAGGCATCATCGAAAGTTACGGTCAGCGCTATCAGCTTTACGCCAATGATCAGGCACGCATCGCGGACCAGTACAAGGATCTGATCATCGCGTATCGCAACGGCGCGGGGGTCAAGCTCTCCGATGCCGGCGAGATCGTCGACTCGGTCGAGGACCTGCGCAATCTCGGCCTCGCGCGCGACAACCAGCCAGCCGTGCTGGTGATGCTGTACCGCCAGCCAGGCGCCAATATCATCAGCACAGTGGACGGCGTGCGCAAGCAGATCGAGCAACTCAAGCCCGCGTTGCCCGCTGACGTCGACGTGATCGAAGCCTCCGACCGCTCCACGACGATCCGCGCCTCACTGCACGACACCGAAGCGACGTTGATCATCGCGGTAGGCCTCGTGATCCTCGTCGTCTTCATCTTCCTCGGCAGCGGACGCGCGGCGCTGATCCCGAGCGCGGCCGTGCCAGTATCGATCATCGGCACGTTCGGCTTCATGTACCTGTTCGGCTATTCGATCGACAACCTCTCGCTGATGGCATTGACCATCGCCACAGGTTTCGTGGTCGACGACGCGATCGTCGTGCTCGAAAATATCGCCCGCCACATGGAGGCGGGAATGCCGCGCATGCAGGCGGCGTTGGTCGGCGCACGCGAGGTAGGCTTCACGGTGCTGTCGATTTCGATTTCGCTCGTCGCGGTGTTCATCCCGATCCTGCTGATGAGCGGCATCATCGGGCGCCTGTTCCGCGAATTTGCGGTGACGCTGTCACTCGCCATTGCGGTCTCGCTGGTGGTTTCGCTCACCACCACGCCCGTCATGTGTTCGCGACTTCTACGCACTGCCGGGCCGAAGACATCCACCCGCGTCGGCCGGCTGTTTGCCGTGCCGTTGCAGCGCCTGAATGACGGCTATGCCCGCTCGCTTGAATGGTCGCTGCGTCATCCGTTTCTGCTTCTTATGACGCTCTTCGCCACCATGGCGCTGAACGTCTTTCTATACGTGATGATTCCTAAAGGTTTTTCCCCGCAGGAAGACACTGGGCGCCTGATTGGCGGCATCCAGGCCGACCAGAGTACGTCGTTCCAGGCAATGGGACCGAAGCTCAGACAGGTCATGAAGATCATTGGCGACGATCCGGCCGTGGAGAATGTGGTCGGCTTCACCGGGGGCAGACAGACCAACACGGGTTCTGTCTACGTCGCGCTCAAACCGTTATCGCAACGCAGTGAAACCGCCGACGAGGTGATCGCCCGGCTGCGCCCGAAGCTCAACGCCGTGCCAGGCGGTCGGCTCTATCTGCAATCGGTGCAGGACATCCGGGTCGGCGGCCGGCAGAGCAACGCGCAATATCAGTTCACGCTGCTCGGCGATTCGACCACCGAACTCTACACATGGGCGCCCCGTCTCACGCAGGCGCTGCAAAACGTGCCCGAACTGGAGGACGTCAACTCGGACCAGCAGCAAGGTGGCCTCGAAGCGGATGTGGATATCGATCGTGGCACCGCGGCACGTCTAGGCATCACGCCGGCGCAGATCGACAACACGCTTTACGACGCATACGGCCAGCGACTCGTGTCGACGATCTATAACCCGTTAAACCAGTACTACGTCGTGATGGAAGTGGCGCCGCGCTATTGGCAATATCCGGAAACGCTCGACGAAT
>JBEKNG010000411.1:0-5620 GCA_049523075.1 Paraburkholderia sp. | reverse complement strand
AACTCTTCCAAAGCCTGCTGGATTCGCCCAAGCACGTGCGGATGCGTCGTCAGGCCGAGATAGTTGTTCGAGCCGAACATGACCATCTCTCGCGTCTCGCCGTCGGTCCCCCTCACCTGCACGCGGTTCGATACCGCTGACACGATTTCCCTGCCGTAGTGCGCAAGCCCGTTGGCGCGCGATTCACGGTAGTACTCCGAGAACGGTTTGACGCGTCCCAGCAGCGTGGTGGCTTCACTCCTGAAGAACTCAGACAATGAAAAATTCTCGCCATTATTCGTAGACGCGACAGATTCCAGATCTGCAGCGGGTAAATCAGACGACATGATGTGTTCCTTCGTAGAAAGCCTGGAGGCGGGTCGGTGACGAAGTCTAAGCGCAATCCAGCCTTCGGGTGGGCAGTGCGGGTAAGAACGGTTGCCCTGGCAGTCGCGGGTCGATGTGGCCAAGCTCGGTTCCAGATGGAGTTGATACCGCGTGCACGATCGCCACGATAGAGCCGGGCTCAGAGGGACTGATCGCGGGTGCGCACGGCAATGCCCAGCGTGTGCGTGTGCGTGTGCTCGCCGCAGTGGCAAAAAAGGCGGCCACACCATAAGGCAAGCACTGCCGCGGCACATCAGCATGGGTCATTGGTCTGGCGGTACACGGTCTATTCGGCCGGGCGACGAACGTGTACTCGTCGTATGCGTTGCCGCCGATATAAATCCAGTCGTGCAGAACGGTTGGCATCGCTGCCACCCAAATGAAATCGCAAAGTCCATGGAAGCAAGATAGACGGACGATCTGAAGAGAACCATTATGCGAACGGTAGCTGCTGTGCTCCGCAAGCATAGCGCGCTGATACGGTTGGATACCTCGAGCATCCAGGCAGTGAGTTGCTTACGCATGCACGGCAAGACGAAAAGCAGCTTCCATCTGCTGCTGTTCTCTGTGGGAGATTGAAAGAGAATCGGCGATCGTCTGCCACTGCGAAATAACATGAATCTGGTTCGAAATAATTTCTTCGGCCTGCGCAACAGAAACCCTGAAGTAAGGCGCAACGGACTGTGCCAACTCCAGATCCATCGCGTTGTCCGACTCGCTGATATTGAGCTTCAGCCCGTGGGCGCGCGGTACCGGGTTCATATCGAATGCTGGAGAAAGTGCCCACCCCTGTCCCGGTTCCAGCAAGAAACCGTGGTTGCGCAGATGGTCATCGGTATTGGAAACGAGCAGATTGAAGACAATGCGCGACCACAGCTCTCGCAGATCGGCATCGGTGCTCGCGCCGTCGGTCATCAACACCTGCGCGATTTCCAGGTAACTGGCGCCTGTCGAGGCGTCATCACCATCCTGATGGCCGGTCAGGTTCATCGCGGAAGCAAAGTGCCGCCGCCGACCCCGCGACGTACGATCGAACCGTTTAACCAGGAAGGTGTGGTGAGCACTGCCGAACCGCCGGACCAGCGCATCGGGTACAGCAAGCCCACACGCCTTGGCCAGGGTGTACACCACCATTTCCCAAGCTCCGACGTCATGGTCGTCCCGCACACTGGGAAACTTGGCGATCCAAAGGTGCCCCGTTGGATCGATCACGCTGGCCTTGGGACGTGCGCCCCCTAATGAACCGCCGGGTGCGATCAGCATGCGCAGCCATTCGTCGGCTTCGCTTGCCGTATTGTTTTCATCGCGCTCGAGGGCCAGGCTTGCGGCCTCTAGCGCGCGCAATTGCACAAACGGAGGCGCCGCAATGTCGTGCTGATCGTCCAGGAACGGGCCTTCGTCGTCACGCCGAAAGCGCAGCGCACCGACGCGATACGCGTCATGAACGCCCATCAGGTAGTCCGATTCATAAAGTCGAGCCTTGGGGTCGGCCCGGCCGGCGCGCTGCGCCCGCTCCAGCCGCCGGCACATCAACAGGCGCCCCCATCGATCCGGGCTGGCGTCGCTGAATGCACCAAACGTCTCCTGCCCCTGTGGCGGATACTGTCGGCCCGCGAACCAACCGAGCCGCGGGTCGAGTTTGAGACCGGCCATATCTGGCCGATTCAGCACTTGATCGTCGAATTCGAATTCGAAGACTTCCTGGGCGGCAACGGGGTGCGTGTAAAGCCTGCCTAACCTCAGAGGCTCGGCAAGGCCGTCCCAATCTCCATAGACGGCAATAAGCCCGTTGTTCATCTCGCCGGCCCCTTCTTGTCCGGCTTGGGAATCTTGATGAGAGCGGCTAGGTTGTCTGCACTGACGAACGAGTCATCTGCCGTCCAATTGCTCGTGACAGAGGGCTCTGTCTTTTCGGAGGGAGCAGACGTAGCGGCACGACGCTTTGGCGCCAGGGGGGCAATTTGCTTTGTAGCGCGTGACCGCCTTGGCAGTGCTGCATCCTGCAGGTTTCGGCCGAGGGGGTCGTCCTTCAGCAGGAGATCCAGGTCTTTGTCCGCGCCCAATACCTGCATGACGGCCAAATAGGCGCCCATGGTGACCCCGGAACTGCCCTTCTCCAAACTCCGCAATGTGACTGGCGTCATTCCCGCCCGTTCCGCGACCTGCTTGCCGGTCAGGCGCCGACGCAGGCGTCCCAAGCGCAAACGCTCCCCGAGCTGCTGCAAGCGCAGCTCGGTACTCGGTAGCAGGGGAGCGGTTTTTTTAGCCATAAGAGCAATATTACTACTCTAATCGGCCAAAATGGAAAGAATATTATGCTTTCATTCCCATTCGATCGTCGCCGGCGGCTTCCCCGAGATGTCATAAACAACCCGGTTGATCCCGCGCACTTCGTTGATAATCCGGTTCGACACATGCCCAAGCAGCTCATGCGGCAGATGTGCCCAATGCGCGGTCATGAAGTCCTGCGTCTGCACGGCACGCAGCGCAACCACATACTCATACGTGCGCCCATCACCCATCACGCCCACGCTCTTCACCGGCAGAAACACTGCAAACGCCTGGCTCGTCAGGTCGTACCACGACTTGCCGGTTTCCTTGTCGATGGTCGTACGCAGCGTCTCGATGAAGATCGCATCCGCACGGCGCAGCAAGTCTGCAAAGTCACGCTTCACTTCGCCGAGAATCCGCACACCCAGACCCGGGCCCGGGAACGGATGGCGATAGACCATCGCTGGCGGCAAACCGAGCTTCACGCCCAGCTCGCGCACTTCATCCTTGAACAGCTCGCGCAGCGGCTCGAGCAGCTTCAGATTCAACGTCTCCGGCAGACCGCCCACGTTGTGGTGGCTCTTGATGGTCTGCGTGGCCTTCTTGCCCTTGCCGGCTGACTCGATCACGTCCGGATAAATCGTGCCTTGCGCCAGCCACTTCGCATCCGTCAGCCTGGCGGCTTCGGCCTGGAACACTTCGACAAACTCTGCGCCGATGATCTTGCGCTTCGCTTCCGGATCGGTCACGCCAGCGAGCTTCGAGAGAAATACTTCGCTCGCGTCGACGTGGATCACCTTCACGCCGAGGTGGTCGGCGAAGGTCGCCATCACCTGCTCGGCTTCGTTCAGACGCAGCAGACCGTGGTCGACGAACACGCAGGTCAGTTGATCGCCAATTGCCCGATGCAGTAGCGCTGCCGCGACCGACGAATCCACCCCGCCCGACAGACCCAGGATGACGTGCTCATTGCCCACCTGCTCGCGAATCTTCGCAACGGCTTCGTCGACGTAATGGCCCATTTCCCAATCAGGCTGCGCGCCGCAAATCTTCAGCACGAAGCGTTCGAGCATGGCGCGCCCTTGCACCGTATGCGTCACTTCCGGGTGCCATTGCAGGCCGTAGAAATGGCGTGCCTCGTCGGCCATTGCCGCGATCGGGCACGATTCGGTGGACGCCATCAACTGGAAGCCCGGCGGCATTTCCAGCACCTTGTCACCGTGGCTCATCCAGACCTTCAGCATGCCGTGACCTTCCGGCGTGGTGAAGTCGCTAATGCCTTCGAGCAGGCTCGTATGATTGCGCGCGCGCACCTCGGCGTAACCGAATTCGCGCAGGTGACCATTGTCGACCTTGCCGCCAAGTTGCTCGGCCATCGCCTGCATGCCGTAGCAGATGCCGAGCACCGGCACGCCGAGTTCGAACACTGCTTGCGGCACGCGCGGCGTATCGGTCTCCGTGACCGAGCTCGGACCGCCCGAGAGGATCACGCCCTTCGGCGCGAAGTCGCGAATGAAGGCCGCATCGACGTCGTACGGATGGATCTCCGAGTACACGTTCGCCTCGCGGACGCGACGTGCAATCAGTTGGGTGACTTGCGAACCGAAGTCGAGAATCAGGATCTTGTCATGCATGGCAGCGGACGGCATCAAAAGTGAACGGATAAGGAAAGCCGCGCACGAAGCGCGGCATTGAATTCAAAACAGCCCTGGCCGAGAGGCCATGTTGGGCGGCGCGGTATCTGACATCGCGCGGACGCACCATGAAGCACGCGCGCAGACGGAATCCGGAAGCTTCGGCAGGTGGCCTGGCGGGAACGCCGCGTCAGCCGTTCAGCCATGGAACGGCGGTCTTGGCGCGCCCGGCGCATCCGCAGCCGCGCTACGCGCTTCCGCGTCGCTTGCCGAGAGCGTTCCCGGCCGGTTGGCAGCGGCGAAGTCTGGCTCGACCGGATGGCCGGTTGCGGGACTGATCGGACGGGCAGGATGCGTGACCGGCGGCACCACGGGCTCAACAACGGGTTCCACGACCGGTTCGGCCCGATAGCCCACCGCGTCGCGCCCTCGTGCAGCATCTTTCGCAGCCTGCTTGTCGGCCCGTTCCGCGGCAGCGACCTCGGCGAGGCGCAACCGCTCACGGCGCCGTACTGCGCCCGAGAGCCGCACGCCACCCAACCCGATCACGACCAGCACCACCGCCGCCAGCACCGCGACAAGCTGACCGAAGCCGGTCAACTCCGGGCGATGCATGCCGATCAGCCACACCAGCATCAGCAGGCCCGTCAGCCAGTTCACATGCCCGACGACCTTGGCGACCGTCGAAGTCAGCGCACCGTCGATCGACGCATGAAAGGCCAGCCACGCGAGCCCGATCAGCGCGATGCCAAGCCCCTGTCCAACGAGCGTCGGCTCGGTCTGCACCAGTTGCAGCGCGTTGTACAGCGAAGTCCAGGGCGTCAGCAGGAACAGCACGCCGAACGCCAGCAACAGCAAGGCATCGATGATCAGTACAGCACGCAGCAATGGCTTCATGGGCGATTAGTCCACGTGATAGTTAGGCGCTTCCTTGGTGATCTGCACGTCGTGAACGTGCGACTCGCGCAACCCGGCGCCGGTGATCTGCACGAATTCAGCCTTGTCGTTCATCTCGGCGATGGTGCGGCAACCGCAATAGCCCATGCTGGCGCGCACGCCACCGATCAGCTGGAACAGGATCGCAGTGACCGAGCCCTTGTAGGCGACGCGGCCCTCGATGCCTTCCGGCACCAGCTTGTCGATGTTCGCGGAGTTGTCCTGGAAGTAGCGGTCTGCTGCGCCGTCCTTCATCGCGCCGACCGAACCCATGCCGCGGTACGACTTGTACTGGCGGCCCTGATACAGGAACACGTCGCCCGGCGCTTCTTCGGTGCCGGCGAACATGCTGCCCATCATCACGGCGCTCGCGCCGGCGGCCAGCGCCTTGCTGACGTCACCCGAGAAATGCA
>JBEKNG010000410.1:0-5622 GCA_049523075.1 Paraburkholderia sp. | reverse complement strand
GCGGGACTCGCGCAATGGGCGCGGAAGTCGTGAAGGAGGCGGGTCTCGAGCACCCGCCCAACCGCCCTGCGCATCCGTATCCCCCCCCGCCGTTACGTAGCCTGCGCGAACGGCTATTGCGCGCTGACCTTGCTCGGCTTGGTCGCCTTCTCGAGCTTGTTGTACGCGAACTCCGGAACCCGTTTCAAGGCATCCTTGGTGGCGCCCGCCAGAAAGAGATTGCCGTTGCGGATTTCGAAGTGGTCAACCGGAATCGCGACGTAGTGGTTGCCCATCCCCAGAAAGCCTCCTACCGAAAGCACCGCGTAGGTAGCCTTGCGATCCGGCGCAATGATCAGGTCATAGATGCTGCCGACCTTGTCGTTATTGTCGTTGTAAACCGGTTCGTCAACCAGCGCCTTGCGCACGCTCCAACCGTGCAGCAGGTCGTTGTTTTCTTCCACCGTGCCGCCCAGCGGCTGAATGCCGGCAAGCTGTGCACGAGCGGCAGGTAATGCACAGGCGAACAGGAGAGCGCCGGCGCATACGAATGTCTTCGCTTTCATTTTCAGCATCATGATCCTTACCGTGGGTGAGAGTCCTAGGTAGACACCGGGTAGCACGTGCCATGCCCAACCCTGGTCGTACCGTGACGCAAACACAAATCTGACGCGCCGGTTAAGATGCCTTCTAGGCGTTCACTGTTCGGCTCGCGCCACGCCGTGACACTGGGTCCGGCTCACCACCCTCACCCCTGGATCAATCATCACTCATGCGCGTTGGCGATGAATGCCCTGCTCCGGCGCTCGAATGCCGAAAACTGAGCAAAGCCTACGGGAGCGCTCGCGTCGTCCTCGCGCAACTCGACTTCATGCTCGACCCGGGCGAGTTCGTCGCGATCATGGGCGACTCGGGGGTCGGCAAATCGACGCTTCTCAATCTGATTGCGGGGCTCGACGCCCCCGATAGCGGCGACGTGCTGATCGACGGCGCGCTGGTGTCCGCTCTCGACGACGATGCCGCCACCCGCCTGCGTCGCCAGAAGCTCGGTTTCGTCTTTCAGGCTTTTCACGTGTTGCCGCATCTGACGCTCGCGCAGAACGTCGCGCTGCCGCTGCTGCTCAACAACCTGCCACCGGCGCATGCGCTCGACATGCTCGCGGCGGTCGGCCTCGCGGGACGCGGCGGCGACTTCCCACGGCAGTTGTCCGGCGGCGAGTTGCAGCGGGTGGCGATTGCTCGCGCGCTAGTCCACCGTCCGCGGCTGATTCTGGCGGACGAGCCCACCGGTAACCTCGATCCGGATACCGCCCATGAAGTGCTGGCGCTGTTTCGCTCGGAAGCCAAGGCGAACGGCGCCGCGACCATGATGGTGACGCACTCCGAGGCGGCTGCGGCGGTCGCAGACCGTGTGCTGGTTCTGAGCGAAGGCGGTCTGCATGCAGCGGACCATGGCAGCGTGCAGCGGATCGGTTCGCCCCATGAGTGAGGTTGCGCCGGCACGGCCTGCTCATTCGATGGGTAGCGGGCGCCTCACGCGCTGGCTGCTCGAAGCGGAATGGCGCAGCCAGCGGGGACGCGCGATCGTAGCCGTGGCGACGATCGCGCTCGGCGTGGCGCTCGGTTACGCGGTGCAGTTGATCAACAGCGCGGCGTTCAACGAATTCTCCGCAGCCGCGCGAAGTCTCTCGGGCCAGGCTGACCTGCAGGTGCGCGGCGCGCAGCCGACGTTCGACGACGCGTGGTATCCGCGGCTTGCTAATGAACCCGGCGTGGCCCTCGCGAGCCCGGTGCTCGAACTGGATGCCACCGTGCCGGGGAAGAATACGCCGCTCAAAGTACTCGGCATCGACGTGTTCAAAGCCAGCCAGATTGCGCCGGATCTGGTCGGCGTGCCCGCTTCGCAAAGCCCCATGGATACGCTCGCCGATGACACCGTATTTCTGTCGCCCGCGGCCCGGCAATGGTTGAACACGGCGATCGGCCAACGCATTTCGTTGCTTAGCGGGACGGCAAGCGTGCCGTTTCGGGTGGCTGGCGGCATCGTGCGGGCGCGGCCTGGTCAACGCATTGCGGTGATGGATATCGCCGCCGCGCAGTGGCGTTTCGCGCGACTCGGCAAACTCTCCCGCGTCGACCTCGAACTGGAGCGCGGCGTCGATCGGGAAAGCTTCAGGCGCGATCTGCAGGCGCGCCTTGGCCGCCAACTGGTGGTCTCCGAACCGCGCGACGTCGAAAGCCGCACTGACCGGCTATCCCGCGCATATCGCATCAACATGAACGTGCTCGCACTCGTGGCGCTGTTTACCGGCGCGTTTCTGGTGTTTTCGACCCAGGCGCTGAGTGTCGTGCGGCGCCGCTCGCAGCTTGCCATGCTGCGCGTGCTCGGCTTCACGCGTGGCCAGTTGCTGCGCCAGATCCTGATGGAGGGCGCGCTGCTCGGCGTGCTCGGTTCGCTTGCCGGTCTCGCGCTCGGTTACGCCTTGGCCAGCGCGGCGTTGCGTTTCTTCGGCAGTGACCTGGGCGGCGGCTATTTCCCTGGCGTGCGTCCACGTGTCGGCTTCGAGCCGCTGCCGAGCGCGATCTTTCTCGCTTTAGGTGTGGGCGTGTCGATACTCGGCAGTCTCGCGCCCGCGCTGGAGGCTGCCCGCGCCCGCCCAGCGGCTGCACTGAAAGCCGGCAGTGAAGAAGGCGCCCTCGCGAAGCTTGCGACGCCGTGGCCCGCGCTGGGCTGCCTCGCGCTCGCCGGCGTGCTGACGCAAATGCCGCCGATTTTCGACGCGCCGATTCTCGGCTACCTCGCCGTCGCGCTTCTGCTTGTGGGAGGCATTGCGTTGATGCCGCGCTGCACCGCCCTGCTGTTTACCGCAATCGGCCGTTCGCGCGCGGGACGCGGCGCGGGGACCACCAGCGCGCTGTCGCTCGCACGCCTCGCGAATGCGCCAGGCCAGGCCTCGGTGGCGATGAGCGGCGTGCTGTCGAGCTTCGCCCTGATCGTTGCGATGGCGATCATGGTGGCCAGCTTTCGCGTCTCCGTCGACGAGTGGCTCGAGCATCTGCTGTCCGCCAACCTTTACGTGCGTGTGGCGCCGAGCGGCGACACCGGCGTGCTGAGCCTCGACGATCAGGCAAAAATTGCGGCGGTAGCCGGCGTCAAAACCGCCGCGTTCACCCGCACGTCTCAACTGACGCTGGATCCCGCGCGTCCCGCGGTTGTCTTGCTGGCGCGCCAGATCGACGCCGCCGATCCCGGTGCCAGCCTGCAGATGTCCGGACCCGTCCTGCCCGAAGCGGCGTTGCAGGGCGCGACGCCAGCGTGGGTTTCCGAGGCCATGGTCGACCTGTACGGCTACCGGTTGGGACAGCATGTCGAACTGCCGCTCGGCGGACGCAACCGCTCGTTTGTCGTGGCCGGCGTATGGCGCGATTACGTGCGGCAGACGGGGGCGATCGAGCTGCGGCTCGCCGACTATCGACGCCTGACCCACGACACCGGTGCGACCGACGCGGCGATCTCCGTCGCACCCGGCGTGAGTGTCGAACAGGTGATGAGCGGGCTGCGCACGCTGCCCTTCGGCAATGCGCTGGAGTTCTCGCAACCCGGCGAGATTCGCGCCCGCTCACTGAGCATTTTTGACCGCAGCTTCGCGGTCACCTATCTGCTGGAAGCAGTCGCCATCGTCATCGGTTTGTTCGGTGTGGCGGCAACTTTCTCCGCACAGACGCTCGCCCGCTCGCGCGAGTTCGGCATGCTGCGTCACGTGGGCGTGACGCGTGTTCAGATCCTCGCCATCCTTGCCAAGGAGGGCGGCATGCTGACTGCGCTGGGTATTGCCATGGGCTTCGTCTTGGGCTTTGCCATCAGCCTGATCCTGGTGTTTGTGGTCAACCCGCAGTCGTTTCACTGGAGTATGTCGCTGCATATGCCGTGGCTCGTGTTGAGCCTGGTAGCCATCGTCATGCTGGTCGCCTCGTGCGCGACCGCCGTGCTCGCGGGACGCCGCGCGGTCTCGGTGGACGCAGTACGCGCGGTGAAGGAGGATTGGTGATGCGGCTGATGAGCTTGAGCGCGTCATCCGGTGTCTTCATCCGGGTCGTCTGTGAACGGGTAACGATCGCACTCCGAACCGTATTGCGGACGCTTGCTCCGCTCTGTGTGTGGACCCTGATCGGCATTGGCATTCCCGCCATGGCAACGCCTCCTCAGTTCGCCGTGGTCGCGCCCGGACACCCGTTGGACTTTCCTGTGGATACGGGCGCACATCCCGCATTCCGGACCGAATGGTGGTATGCCACGGGCTGGCTCAATACACCGGACGGCAAGCCCCTCGGCTTTCAGATCACGTTCTTCCGCTCGGCCACGGGGCATGACGCAGCAGACCCGAGCGCCTTCGCACCTACACAACTGATCATCGCGCATGCAGCGCTTAGCGATCCCGCTTTCGGCAAACTGGTACATGACCAGAAGGTTTCGCGGCAAGGCTTCGGCCTCAGCTATGCGAAGCCGGACAATACCGACGTCAAGCTCGATTCCTGGCGAATGGTGCGCGCCGCCGACGGCCACTACACCGTGCTCGCCCAGGCGGGAGAGTTCGCACTGAGCCTGTCGCTCACGCCGACGCAAGCGCCGCTCCTTCAGGGTCAGCAGGGCTACTCGCAGAAAGGCCCACTTTCCAGCGAGGCAAGCTACTACTACAGCGAGCCGCAACTGCGGGTGAGCGGCAGCGTCACGCGGCCGTCGCGTTCGACCGGCGGTTCGGCCATCCCGGGCGCGCCCACAACTGTCAACGGCGTGGCGTGGCTCGACCACGAATGGTCGAGTACGCTCCTGAGTCCCGATGCCGCGGGTTGGGATTGGCTCGGCGCTAATTTGCCGGACGGTTCGGCGTTGATGGCGTTCAAGGTGCGCGGCCGCAGTGGCGGCGCCGTTTGGGCCCACGCGGCGCTGCGCGACGCAAGCGGCAAGGTCACCACGTTCGATCCGGGCGAGGTGGACTTCGTCCCGCAGCGGACGTGGCGCTCGCCGCGTACGAACGCGGTCTATCCGGTGGCCGAGACCGTCAGGACCGGCCCGCTGACGTGGCAACTGGAGCCACTGCTCGACGACCAGGAAATGGACACCCGCGATTCGACCGGCTCGGCCTACTGGGAAGGTGCGGTGACGGTGAAGGGCGCAGGTGAAGGCACCGGCCGCGGCTACCTGGAACTGACCGGCTATCAGGCACCGCTCGGCCTGCAGAACACGACGAAAGCAGCGAGGTAATGCCGCGAGGCGTGCGTACAGTGCATTAAAGACCGGCTACCGTGACCCATAACTGCGCTTTCAGCGCGCGCGTGGCGTCGTCCGTCTGCTCGTAGGGCTGGGCTTGCACAACCACGAGACGCCAGAACGACGAGCCGATATGACGCAACTCCACCTGGGTTTTCATCGAAGGCGCCGCGATGAGGTGGCCGTCAGTGGACCAGCTTTCGTGACCGTCGATCGTCTCGCGGATGCCGGGGACGCCGAGCGGCATGGTCGCGGCGTTGTTGCGGATGTAGGCGGGAATGTATTTGTTGAAACCGACGTCGGGCAAGTCTTCACGGGCGAACACGATCGCCGCCCTGCCGTTTGCTGCAGTGAAGGTGTAGACCTCTTGCCCG
>JBEKNG010000409.1:0-5626 GCA_049523075.1 Paraburkholderia sp. | reverse complement strand
TCGAAGTCGAGGGCATCGAAGGCGTGATCTGCGGTCGGGCCATCTACTCGGGCGACCTCGATTTTGCGGCCGCCCAGACGCTCGCCGACAAGCTGCGCGAGTCGGATGACGCCTGACCGGCTTTAAGCGCGGCGGCGAACGCCTGCTGGCATGGGGCTTTGGACCCACGCTTTCGAGGTAACCCGGGCAAGCTGGTCTAGCAGGCCGGCCCGGTCCCAGGGCCGAGAAAACGGGCGATGCGGCTGATCCGGCCCACTCCGGCCGCCGAGGCCGCCCAGGCCCAGCACGGCAACGCGCGCCGGCATTGCGCCGCTCCGGTACGAGCGGCCCCATCAGCGGTATTGGCAGAATTTGCAAGATCATGGCTCTAGCTAAACGCATCATCCCCTGTCTCGACGTCACGGCTGGCCGCGTGGTCAAGGGCGTCAACTTCGTCGAACTACGCGATGCCGGCGATCCGGTGGAAATTGCCCGTCGCTACGACGAGCAGGGCGCCGACGAACTCACCTTCCTCGACATCACCGCCACCTCCGATCAGCGCGACCTGATTCTGCCGATCATCGAAGCGGTCGCTTCGCAGGTCTTCATTCCCCTGACGGTTGGCGGCGGTGTGCGCGCGGTCGAAGACGTGCGGCGCCTGTTGAACGCCGGGGCGGACAAGATCAGCATGAACTCGTCGGCGGTCGCGAACCCGCAACTGGTGCGCGACGCCACGGATAAGTACGGCTCGCAGTGCATCGTGGTCGCGATCGACGCCAAGCGCGTCCCCGCCGACGGTGAGACGCCGCGCTGGGAAGTCTTCACGCATGGCGGGCGCAAGGCGACCGGGCTGGAAGCGGTCGAATGGGCGCGTAAGATGGCCGAACTCGGCGCGGGCGAAATCCTGCTCACCAGCATGGACCGCGACGGCACCAAGAGCGGTTTCGATCTGGCGCTCACCCGCGCCGTCTCGGACGCCGTGTCGATTCCCGTAATCGCCTCGGGCGGCGTCGGCTCGCTGCAGCATCTGGCGGACGGCATCAAGGACGGCCACGCGGACGCCGTGCTGGCCGCCAGCATTTTCCACTACGGCGAACACACGGTCGGCGAAGCCAAGCGCTTCATGGCCGATCAAGGCATTTCGGTGAGGTTGTGACGTGGTGAACCCTACTGCTGTGGATTGGCTCGACAAGGTGAAGTGGGACGCGAACGGCCTCGTGCCGGTCATCGCGCAAGAAGCGTCGAGTAACGACGTGCTGATGTTTGCGTGGATGAACCGCGAGGCGCTCGCCAAGACGGTCGAGACCGGCCGCGCGGTGTATTTCTCGCGCTCGCGTCAGCGGCTGTGGTTCAAGGGCGAAGAGTCCGGCCACGTGCAGCACGTGCGTGAAGTGCGGCTCGACTGCGACGAAGACGTCGTGCTGCTGAAGGTCGAGCAGGTGTCGGGCATTGCGTGCCACACCGGCCGCCACTCGTGCTTTTTCCAGAAATTCGAAGGGACGATCGACGACGGCGACTGGATCGCAGTCGAGCCTGTCCTGAAAGACCCTGAACACATCTACAAATGACGCAAAACTCGCAATCGACAAACGATACCCTGCTGCGCCTTGCCGCAGTCATTGATGGCCGCAAAGGCGGCGACCCCGACGTATCGTATGTGTCGCGCCTCTTCCACATGGGCGACGACGCGGTCTTGAAGAAGATCGGCGAAGAAGCGACCGAAGTCGTGCTCGCCGCCAAGGACGTGCGCCAGGGCGGCGCGCCTACCGCGCTGGTCGGCGAAGTGGCCGATCTCTGGTTCCATTGCCTCGTGATGCTGTCGCACTTCGATCTGAGTCCGGCCGATGTGCTCGCCGAGCTCGAGCGCCGCGAAGGCATGTCGGGGATTGAAGAGAAAGCGTTGCGCAAGAGCCGCGAACGCGAGCAGAAGGGCGACTGAATGCCAACTGAGCGCCAACCGAACACCAACTGACCGCCAACAGGAAGGAGGACGCAAACATGGAACAGTCGCAAGGCGGATATCCGCCGCCGTCTTACCGCAACGCCCTCGAATCCGAACGCGAACGCAGCGCGCGCACGCTGACGCACGTGCTGTATGCGCTCTACGCGGTCTACTGGCTGACGGGAGGAATCTCGGTGCTCATCGCCATCATCATCAATTACGTGAAGCGGCCCGATGTGGCGGGAACGCCGTACGAGGCGCACTTCCAGTGGCAAATGCGCACGTTCTGGTGGTGCCTGCTCGGCTACCTGATTGGCGGCCTGCTGTTTTTCGTCGTGATCGGAATTCCGATCCTGTGGGCTGTCGGTATCTGGATGTTGTACCGTATCATCAAGGGCTGGCTGTATCTGTACGATAACAAGCTGCTGCTGAATCCGCGGGCGTGGTTCTGACCTTAGACTCCCACCCGCACGTTTGCGCTTCAGGACACCCATGAGCCACGACTCAAATTGCCTTTTCTGCAAGATCGCCGCGGGCGAGATTCCGGCCACCAAAGTCCACGAGGACGACGAGTTCGTCGCCTTTCGTGACATCCGTCCGGCGGCCGAGACCCATGTGCTGGTGATTCCGCGCAAGCATATTGAAACCCTGTCGAACTGCAGCGAAAGCGATGCACCGCTGCTTGGTAGAATGCTTGTATTGGTGGCGCGTCTTGCCGATCAGCTCGGTGTGGCCTACACCGGTGGCGAGACCGGCTTTCGCACGGTGATCAACACCGGCCCGGGCGGCGGTCAGGAGGTGTACCACCTGCATGCGCATATTCTGGCGGGGCCGCGTCCCTGGCAACGCATGGGTTAAGCGCCGGCGTGCCGCGAACGTAGACGGTTCGGTCGCGCACGGCGGCGTATTGAACTGCGTATGATGTCGGTCGGTGGGGCGAAGGCGTTTTTTCTTACGATGTAATGACGCCGTTGCGATTACCTGGACACAATCGTGCGCAGAGCCGCTGGCGGAATCTGAAGCAGCGGTGGCAACGTATAGATGAGGCGTACGCGCTTCGATTCGGGCCGTAAAGGCGCAGATGTTCGACGCGTGCAAACGCGATGTCGGGGTTAAGGAGAGTAGTCATGGGTTCGTTGAGTATTTGGCACTGGCTGATCGTTTTGTTGATCGTGGCATTGGTGTTCGGCACGAAGAAGCTGCGTAATATCGGTGGCGATCTGGGCGGCGCAGTGAAGGGCTTCAAGGAAGGCATGAAAGAAGCGGAGACACCGACGGGCGACGCGCAACAGCGCGAGCTGCCGCGCACCGACACGGTCGACGTCGACGCAAAAGAAAAGACGCCGCGCTCGAGCGACTACCGCTAAGTCGCGGTCCATCCGCGTACTGACGGGAACCCCACTTCATGCTGGACCTCGGTCTAACCAAGATGGCGCTGATCGGCGTTGTCGCGCTGGTCGTACTCGGGCCGGAGCGACTGCCGCGCGTGGCTCGCACGGCGGGCGCGCTGTTCGGTCGCGCGCAGCGCTATATCAACGACGTGAAGTCCGAAGTCACCCGTGAAATCGAACTCGACGAATTACGGCGTATGAAGACTGAGTTCGAGACGGCGGCAAGCAACGTCGAAAGCACGGTCCACGACAATCTGCGCAAGCATGAGAGCGAGCTGAACGAGGCTTGGAACTCGGGCTCTTCGGTGAGCCCAAGCATTGCCGGCGGTGCGCTGGAAGGCGCCGCGGCGGGTGGCAGCACGTCCAGTTCGACGTCCTGGAGCAGCACGCCTGCCGCTGCCGCGCCCAAACGCAAGAACTGGCGCGTCAAGCAGACATCCTTGCCAACGTGGTATAAGCGCGCCACCACCCGCCGTACGCGTGTGCAGTCGGGTGCAGCGCGCGTGGCGCGTCATACGCCGGTGAGCCTGCGCCGGCCGACGCGCTTCTTCTGATGACCCTACCGATAATCTCCTACCGAGGGCCGGTGTGAGCGACCCCCAGCAAACCCAGAGCGAAGGCACTGAAGAGACCTTCATCTCGCATCTCGTCGAACTGCGCGACCGCATCATCCGCGCCGGCATTTCCGTCATCGTGGTATTTATCGGGCTCGTCTACTGGGCGCCGGACATCTTCCGGCTGCTCGCGCGGCCGCTGATGATGAATCTGCCGAAGGACGGCAAGCTGATCGTGACCGACGTCACCGGCTCCTTCTTCGTGCCGATGAAGGTGACCATGATGGTCGCGTTCGTCATCGCGCTGCCGGTCGTGCTGTACCAGATCTGGGCGTTTATTGCGCCAGGTCTCTATCAGCATGAAAAGAAGCTGGTCGTGCCGCTGGTCGGCAGCAGCTACTTCCTGTTTCTGTGCGGCATGGCGTTCGCGTACTTCGTGGTGTTCCCCACGATCTTCCGCGTGATGGCGCACTACAACGCGCCGCTTGGCGCGGCGATGAACACGGATATCGATAACTATCTAAGTTTCGTGTTGACCATGTTCATCGCGTTCGGGGTGACCTTCGAGGTCCCGATCGTCGTCGTGCTACTGGTCCGGATGGGCCTCGTGACGGTCAAGAAGCTGCGCCAGATCCGCCCGTATGTGATCGTCGGGGCGTTTGTGGTGTCCGCTGTGGTCACCCCGCCTGACGTATTCTCGCAGCTGATTCTCGCGTTGCCGCTGATCGTGTTGTACGAGGCGGGGATCGTCGCGGCGCGCTTGATCGTCGGCAAGCAGAAGGAAACGGCGGACGAAGAGGAGCATGCGGCGAGTTGAGGGTAAGGGTAGCGCCGGGTGAGCGCTAGCCGATTGCCCCGGCCTACCTGCTGACCGCAGCAGGCCTCGCGTGATCTGAGTTCAGCGGCGCCAGATACAAAAAAGGCAGTCCGATCATGGACTGCCTTTTTATTTGGCCGGGTTTGAGCTTCGCTTAACCGCCGTCGTCGTTCTGATCGTCGCTGTCGTCGGTGGGCTGTTTCGGCGGCGGCGGACGCTTGCCGATCATCACATCCAGATCCAGCTCGCGGTTCTTGCGCACCAGATGGATCTTCGCGTTGGAGCCCGGCTTGATCTGCGCGATGAGGTTCAAAAGGCGCGTCGTGTCGGTGATGTCCTGGCCATCCACGCTGACCAGAATGTCGCCTGGCTTGATGCCGGCGCGATCCGCCGGGCCGTTCTTCAGCACGCCGGCGACGATCGCCCCCGACTTCTGTTCGAGCCCGAACGACTCCGCAATCTCAGGCGTTACATCCTGCGGCTCGACGCCGATCCAGCCGCGCGTCACCGAGCCGGTCGTGATGATGCTCTCCAGCACACTACGCGCCGTCGACACCGGGATCGCAAAGCCGATCCCGAGCGAGCCGCCCGAGCGCGAATAGATGGCGGTGTTGATGCCGAGCAGGTTGCCGTTCACGTCAACGAGTGCGCCGCCCGAGTTGCCCGGGTTGATGGCCGCGTCGGTCTGAATGAAGTTTTCGAATGTATTGATGCCGAGGTGATTGCGACCGAGCGCGCTGACAATCCCCATGGTCACCGTCTGGCCGACGCCGAACGGGTTGCCTATTGCCAGCACGACGTCGCCGACGCGCGTCTGGTCCATGCGGCCGAGCGTAATGGTAGGCAGGTTGGTGAGGCTGACCTTCAGCACCGCCAGATCCGTCTCCGGATCGACGCCGATCACCTTGGCGGTGGTCGTCCGGCCGTCGGCGAGCGCGATTTC
>JBEKNG010000408.1:0-5626 GCA_049523075.1 Paraburkholderia sp. | reverse complement strand
GTCTTGTGGGATATAAAGCCATTTTCCGAGGACCGGATGTGGCTGCAAAGCGGGTATCTCATCCATGAGCGCGGCGTGGCGCTCCTGAGATGTGCATACCAGCAAGCCATTCCATGGCGGATCGCGATCGGAGGCAACCAGACACAGCAGGCCGTCGATATACGCGGCGTCGGAGCCGAACATCCGTTTGCCAAGGTAGGTTGGTTCGCGCTCGAAAGCGTCGAAGATCCAGACGAGCGAGTTGCGGATGGAAGACGGCATGGGCGTGAAGGTCCGTGGGTGTCTTCATAATACCACTGTATTTTTGTACAGTAGTTTGGCGTGAATCCGCTTGATGCCGTTCTCGCGCGTGCCGTCCCTGTCTGCCCAAATACTTTCTGACGCCGATAGAATCGATGGCAGTCAAAGGAGCGAGACATGGACCTGATCATCCGCCGTGCCAGCCTGCCGCGTAGCGTTGCCCAACATAAGGAGCCAGTCGATATCGGCATCGAGGCCGGACGCATCGTCGCGGTCGAACCGCGTCTGGCGGCGAACGCCCGGGAAGAAATCGACGCGGCCGGTTCGCTCGTCACACCGCCCTTTGTGGACCCGCACTTCCACATGGACGCGACGCTGTCGTATGGCCTACCCCGCGTCAATGCATCCGGGACGCTGCTGGAAGGGATCGCGCTGTGGGGCGAACTGAAGCCGGAGTTGACTCAGGAAGCGTTGATCGAGCGCGCGCTGCAGTACTGCGACTGGGCGGTCGCGCGCGGCCTGCTGGCGATTCGCAGTCACGTCGACGTCTGCGACCCACGCTTGCTGGCCGTGGAAGCGCTGCTCGATGTGAAGCGGCAGGTGGCGCCTTACCTCGACCTGCAACTGGTGGCGTTCCCGCAAGACGGCGTCTTGCGCAGCCCTGGTGCTTTTGACAACCTGAAGCGGGCGATTGCGCTCGGCGTCGATGTGGTTGGCGGGATTCCGCATTTCGAACGAACCATGGCCGATGGCACGGAGTCGGTGCGGATTCTGTGCGAGTACGCGGCGGAGCAGGGCTTACGCGTCGACATGCATTGCGACGAGTCGGACGATCCGCTCTCGCGTCACATCGAAACGCTCGCGGCGCAGACCCACCGGCTCGGTCTGCATGGGCGCGTGACCGGCTCTCATCTGACCTCGATGCACTCAATGGACAACTACTATGTCAGCAAGCTGCTGCCGCTGATGCGCGAGTCGGGCGTCGCGGCGATTGCGAATCCGCTGATCAACATCACGCTGCAGGGCCGCAGCGATACCTATCCGAAGCGGCGCGGCATGACGCGCGTGCCGGAGATGCTGGCCGCGGGTATCAACGTCGCGTTCGGCCACGACTGCGTGATGGACCCGTGGTACAGCCTCGGCTCGGGCGACATGCTCGAAGTGGCGCACATGGGGCTGCACGTCGCGCAGATGACCGGCATCGACGCGATGCATGCGTGCTTCAACGCGGTGACCGTGAATGCGGCGCGCATCCTCGGGCTTGAAGGTTATGGCATCGCACCGGGATGCGAAGCGAATTGCGTGCTGCTGGACGCCCGTGACCCGGTCGAAGCGATCCGTCTGCGTGCCACGCGCCTGGCGGTGATCCGGCGGGGCAAGGTGGTGGCCCGCTCGCCTGCGGCGCGCGCGACCCTTTCGCTCGAGGGCCGGCCGTCGCAGATCGACTTCAAGTTGCAGCGCGGTTAGTTGAGGTGAAGGCTGCTATAGCAGCCAAGGGCACAACGCAGATAAGGCTAGCAGTGCTCGCAAACGCGGCAATGTCGCCAATGTAAGCAACGCAGCCAGCGTAAGCCCCACCTGCGCATCAGGCCCTCTAGCCACAAAAAAACCGGTGCTTGCGTGAGCAAGACACCGGTTTTTTACCCTGAGGCACGCAACGGCAGAAACCCCAGCCGCGACGCCAGGCTCAATGCGTCGTAGCCGGCGTCATGCCGTTATGACGCAGCAGCGCGTCGATATTCGGCTCACGGCCGCGGAACGCCTTGAACGATTCCATCGCCGGCCGGCTGCCGCCCACTTCGAGAATCTCCTTGCGATACCGTGTGCCGGTGGCCGTATCGAGCACACTGCCGCTCGCCGCCTGCGCCGCTTCTTCGAACGCGGCATACGCGTCGGCTGACAGCACTTCGGCCCACTTGTAGCTGTAGTAGCCGGCCGCGTAACCGCCCGCGAAGATATGGCTGAACGTGTTCGGCCAGCGCGAGAACGCCGCTTGCGGCACCACATGGAAGCGCTCGTTGATCTCGCGGGCGAGGTCGTTGGCGCTCTTTGGGCCGCTCGCGTCGAAGTCGGTGTGCAGCTTCATGTCGAACATCGAAAACACGATCTGCCGCAGCGTGCCGAGGCCGCTCTGGAAGTTCTTCGCGGACAGCATCTTGTCGAACAGGTCGCGCGGCAGCGGCTTGGCGGTTTCGACATGCGAGGTCATGTCGCTCAGCACGTCCCATTCCCAGCAGAAGTTTTCCATGAACTGCGACGGCAGTTCGACCGCATCCCATTCGACTCCGTTGATGCCCGAAACGGCCAGTTCATCGACGCGCGTGAGCATGTGGTGCAGGCCATGGCCGAACTCGTGGAACAGCGTGATCACTTCATCGTGCGTGAAGCAGGCCGGTTTGCCGCCGACCGGTGCCGAGAAATTGCAGGTCAGATACGCAACCGGCGTCTGCACGCCGCCGTTGGCATGCCTGTGACGGGCCCGTGCATCGTCCATCCATGCGCCGCCGCGCTTGCCTTCGCGCGCATACAGGTCGACGTAGAACTGCGCGACGAGACCGCCGTCCTGATTCTCGATGCGGAAAAAGCGCACGTCCGGGTGCCACACGGCTGCGTCGTCGCGACGGATCTTCACGTCGAACAGCGTTTCCGTGACCTTGAACAGGCCCTTGAACACCACGTCTTCCGGGAAGTATTGCTTGACCTCGTTTTCCGAGAACGAATAGCGCTTCTGACGCAGACGTTCAGCGGCGAACGTCATGTCCCACGGCTGCATCTCGGTCATGCCGAGTTCGTTTGCGGCGAATTCGCGCAATTCCTTCCAGTCCTGTTCGGCGTGCGGACGGGCGCGCGTCGCCAGGTCCTCGAGGAAGGCCATCACTTGCGCGGGTGACTCAGCCATCTTCGGCGCGAGTGAGACTTCGGCGAAATTCTGGTAGCCGAGCATGTGCGCCTCTTCGGCACGCATCTTCAACTGCTCGGCGACGTTGGCGGTGTTGTCCCACTCGGCCTTGCCGCCGCCGTAGGTGCCAGCCAATTCGGAAGCACGCGTGACGTAAGCGCGGTACATCGTCTCGCGCATGGCGCGGTTTTCCGAGTACTGCATGACCGGGAAGTACGACGGGAAATGCAGCGTGAATTTCCAGCCGCTCTTGCCTTCGCGCTCGGCAGCTTCCAGGGCGGCTTCGATCACGTCTTCCGGCAAGCCTGCCAGATCTGCCTTGTTTTCGACGAGGTAGGTGTAGGCGTTGGTCGCGTCCAGCACATGGTCGGAAAACGCTTTCGAGAGGTTCGCCTGGCGCTCCTGCAATTCGGCGAAGTGCGGCTTCTGGTCTTCCGGCAATTCCGCGCCCGACAGGCGGAAATCGCGCAGGGCGTTGCTGAGGATTTTCTTGCGTTCGCCCGTGAGCGAGCCGAAGTCGCTGCTGGCGGCGAGCGCCTTGTACTTTTCGTAGAGCGCGAGGTTCTGCCCGACGCTCGACCAGAACTCGGTCACGCGCGGCAGATTCTCGCCGTAGGCGGCGCGCAGTTCCGGCGTGTCGGCCACTGCATTCAGGTGACCGATGACGCCCCATGCGCGCGAGAGCGGCTCCGTGACACGCTCGACGGGCTCGACGACGTCGGTCCAGGAAGCGGGGGTGCTCGGTTCTGCGGCGCGCTCGACGGCGGCCGTCGCATTGGCGAGCAGCACGTCGAGAGCGGGGGTCACGTGTTCAGGGCGGATGTCGCCAAAGCGCGGCAGATCGGAGAAATCGAGGAGCGGATTGTCGTGTGTCGATTGAGTAGTGGACATGAGGCGGCTTCCTGTCTGACGCGGGTGAATAGGCGTGAATCGGCGGACGTGGCTCGTGGCGGCGCCCGATACCAACATTATTGGGGCGGAGGGCCGCGATTCCAATCGGGTTACGGCACAAATTATCAGAAGTTCGCCCGGCGTGTATCTGCGCAGATATTTGTGCCAGATTGCCGGCACCTCAGACCGTGCCGCAGTGGCCGCCGAGCGGTGCGCCGGGTGTTGTGCGGTGCGGCAATGGCCGGCTGACCCGGCTACGCGTTGAGGGTGCTATTCGCGCCGCTGCTGCGGGGCGGTGGTTAGATGCTAAAAGATTGGCCCGCTATCCGGTGAAGCCTCGAGCGCGTCACCGGATAGCGGGCCGCCTCATTCCTTACGCGTTGCCGGCAGCGCGTTCGGCCGCCTCGATCGTGTTGACGAGCAGCATCGTGATCGTCATCGGACCGACGCCACCCGGCACCGGCGTGATATAGCCGGCCACTTCCTTCACGCCCGCGAAATCGACGTCCCCGCATAGTTTGCCGGCCTCGTCGCGATTCATGCCGACATCGATCACGGCGGCACCGGGTTTCACCATCTCCGCCGTCAGGATGTTGCGCAGTCCGGTCGCGGCCACCACCACGTCGGCGCCACGCGTATGCGCGGCCAGATCGCGGGTCTTGCTATGGCAGATCGTAACGGTCGCGCCGGCTTCGAGCAGCAGCAGCGCCATCGGTTTGCCGACGATGTTCGAGCGGCCGATTACCACCGCGTTCGCCCCCTTCAGGTCGATTCCATAGGTTTCGAACATCTTCATCACGCCATACGGCGTGCAGGGGCGGAACAACGGCTTGCCGGTCATCAGCGCGCCGGCGTTGGCGACGTGGAAGCCGTCCACGTCCTTCTCCGGGGCGATCGCCTCGATCACCTTATGGCTGTCGATATGCGCCGGCAGCGGCAATTGCACGAGGATGCCGTTGATCTTCGGATCGCGGTTTAACTCGTCGATGCGCGCGAGCAGATCGGTTTCAGAGAGGGTGGCCGGGTAGCGGTCATATGACGAGTACAGGCCGTTGTCCTCGCAGGCCTTGACCTTGTTGCGCACATAGACTTCGCTGGCCGGGTTATCGCCCACCAGTACGACGGCGAGGCCTGGCTGGTGGCCACGGGCGGTGAGTGCGGCGGCGCGTGTCGCGACGTCGGCGCGCAAGGTCTTGGAGAGGGCGTTGCCGTCGATCAGTTTGGCTGTCATGGTCGGTCGAGGTTGGGCAGTTCGGAATGCGGGGCAAGGCGGCGCGCGTGATTGCACGTTCGGCACACTCGGCGCGTTCGCGACATGCGCGTTTGCGACATGCGATGGCGTTTTTCGGCACGAACCGGTCGGAAAACGCGAAAAGCGCGCGGTGTGTAAAAGGCGTCGCTGCGAAGTACAGCATTATACCGTCGCGGGCCCGCGCGCCGGATGGGCTTGGCGGTCCCCGGTGAGCGAAGAGGGACGCAAAGCAGGGGAAGACAGGAGCGGTAGGGAGCGCGCACCGACGGAACTTGAAGCAGTCCGGCCGGCACGGCGGTCAGGCGGGAGGTGTTACGAGGCTTGCCCGGTAACACCGCAGCAAG
>JBEKNG010000407.1:0-5627 GCA_049523075.1 Paraburkholderia sp. | reverse complement strand
GAGTACAAATGGGATCTCGACTTCGGCACGATCGCGAAGATCTTCCGCGCGGGCTGTATCATCCGCGCCCGCTTCCTGCAGAAGATTACCGATGCCTACACGAAGGACAAGCAGATCGCCAATCTGCTGCTCGATCCGTACTTCAACGACATCGCGTCGAACTATCAGTCCGCATTGCGCGACGTGGTGATTGCTGCGATCAAGGCCGGCGTGCCGGTGCCGGCGTTTGCCTCGGCGGTGGCGTACTTTGATGCCTATCGCTCCGAACGTCTGCCGGCCAACCTTGTGCAGGCGCAGCGCGACTTCTTTGGTGCGCACACCTTCGAGCGCATCGACAAGCCGGGCAGCTTCCACGCCAACTGGTCCTAAGCGTTGTAGGATTTCGGTCTGCTCCGCCGCAGCCCGGCCCGCCCCAGTCATGGGATGAGCCGGGCTGTTTGTTTTTGGTGCGGGTGAAGGCGTCCCTCTTGACGCCTCACCGGAGTTGGCCTTTCAGCGGCCATGCAAATGCGGCACCCCTTCGTTGCTCGTCAGGTTGAGTTGATGAATCTGCCGATGCGCCTTGTTCAATTGGGCTTGCGCCGCCACCCGCTGCGCCTCCAGTTGCGACACTTCCTTGCGCACCTGATGTTGCCGTCCGGTCACCGCCTGTTCCTGCACAGCATTGCGCTGCAAGTCGCAGCGCAAGCGTTCCGCCTGGGCTTCCGATTGCGCGATCATCCGCGCGAGTTGTTCGTTCTGCGCTGCCAACTGTGCGCGGCGAGTCTCGCCTTCGGACAAACGGGTGGCCTGTTCTTCGAAGTGGTGGAACGCGGCCTGGGTGGCATCCAGGTCCGCGGCTTTCAGGGCCCGCCATAGCGCACCTTCCTGATATAACGCCACGTAATACGCCAGTTCGCGGGCATGGAACAACAGGCTCACCGAGTAGTCGAAACTTCGGAAGACCCGGAACGGCGTCAGCGCTTCTTCCTCGGCCAGCCACTCGACTTCTGCCGCGTCGGCCATCTGTACGGGCCGCCCGCTCACTTGCGAGGGCACGACCGGCACGGGGCGCAAAGTGGTCACCGGCCGCGCGGTCTCGACAGCCTCGGAGGAGGCGGGCGCGGGCGCCCGAAACCGCCAGGCGGCGCCGACGGTGGAGCATGCCGGGCCGCAGGCAGTGCGTGCGGTGAGCGAAAGCGGCGGGGCGTAGCGCCAGCAGCCGCCAGCCCGTAGCGGTGCGACTCAGTGCAACGTGCGATGTCGGCGCGCGATATCGTCGAACAGTTCGCTGCTGGGCTCGAGTGCGAGCAGCCACGATTCGTCGTAGCCGCTCAGATTGTCGAGCGCTTCGCGCAACCGCTCGAGCGCGAGTGCGGGAAGCTCGACGCTAGCCTCGACACCGCTCGAGAGACGGGCAATGCTGGCGAGCTGGACCAGGGCGTCGGCCGCTTCGGCCACGTCCGCCGCGAAGACGAGGTGGGTATTGAGCAACTCAACCAGACCCGGGGATGCCGCGACATCTTCAACGTTTAACTGCACGGCCAGAAACGTGGCTTTGTTCATCCCCGAGCTCCCTCACGGACAGGATATGGCGGCGAGCTGCTCGCCTGCTGTGCGTTGCGTCAGCAAGTCCCAGTATAGGCGAGGCGTGGAGGGATTCAATGGTCACACGAATTACGGCCGCGCCCGCTGGGACTTTGCGGGGCGTAGCGGATGGGCAGTGCACCCTATAATGGGGCGAGATGGTTTTGACGGCGAAGTTTTGTTGCTGCGGTGCACAAGCTGTGTGGCTCCGGTTCTGCGGCCGCTTCTGTGCAGCGCACCATGACCTTGCTCAGCTTGGCCGACCCGGTTGGCATAACCGTTCATCGTGAAGCGTATCGGGTGAAGCACGCATGCTCGTGGTCGAGTCCAAAGGTAGAGTGTGCGCGTGGCGAAGGAGGTTATTTCGTACCGCGAAACAATAGCGGCAACCGCATCGGCGCCCAGGGTTGGACGCCACCGCTCGCGGCCGCGAGCAGGCGGCATACGAGTCGCGTCGCCCGTGCAGCAGTGTCGAAGTGCGTTCGTCGCCCCACAGCGGCCAGAGCGCAAACGCTTGAAGATTGATTGACTCACGTGCCGAGGATTATCAGATGACAGAAAAGTCGCAACGTGCAGCTTCGCAGGTTCTGATTGCTGTTTCGGTCGCGGCCGCGCTAAGCGGTTGCATGACGACGCCTTGGGACGAGAACCCGTCCTACAACGGCGCTTCCGCGAGTTCTCAGACCAACGGCGTGCCGACGGGCCAGGTGGCCGCCGGTTACTACCGCGTCAATCCTGGTGACACGCTGCCGGGTATCGCGGCCGCCTACGGCCAGCGTCCACAGGACCTGGCGCGCTGGAACGGCCTGCAGCCCAACGCCAGCGTAACGGTCGGCCAGGTGCTGCGGGTGGCGCCGCCGCCGGCCGGCGTGGCGCCGCCTGCACCAGGTGCTGGTGGGGTCGCGCAGCAGGGCACGTTGATGTGGCCGCTGCGTGGACCGGTGCTCAAATCTTTCGTGCCGGGTGGCAGCAAGGGCATCGTGATCGGCGGCAGGCTCGGCGATCCAGTCAAGGCTGCGGCCGCGGGGCGTGTCGTGTACGCGGGCACCGGGATCGAGGCGTATGGGCCGTTGATCATCATCAAGCACAGCGACACGCTGATTACGGCATATGGGCAGAACAGCACATTGCTGGTCAAGGAAGGCGACGCCGTCACACAGGGGCAGGTCATCGGCGAGGTAGGTGCGGATAGCCGGGGCGTCGCCTCCATCCAGTTCGAGGTGCGCCAGGACGGACATCCTGTCGATCCGCTGACGTGGTTGCCGAAGTCGGGCGGCTAAGTGTGGCGAGAGCGGCTGTGAGAGAGGCGCTGTTTTTTTCGCGCTGTTTTCAGCGCCTTCGTAATTGAATACACTGATCGATTCACGCGCCGTAACCCGTGCCGGGAGTGAGCTAAAATCGCCCCCGGCCCAGGCGCTCTCACACAGGAATGTCAGATGATCGATTTGCGCAGCGATACCGTCACCCGTCCGAGTCAGGCCATGCTGGCGGCCATGACCTCCGCCGAAGTAGGGGATGACGTCTGGGGTGACGACCCAACCGTCTTGCGTCTGCAGGCCACCGTGGCCGAGCGCGCGGGCAAGGAAGCGGGCCTGTTCTTTCCGAGCGGCACGCAGAGTAACCTGGCCGCGCTGATGGCGCATTGCGCACGCGGCGACGAATACATCGTGGGCCAGGCAGCGCACACGTACAAATACGAGGGCGGTGGTGCCGCGGTGCTGGGCAGCATCCAGCCGCAGCCGATCGAGAATGCCGCTGACGGTTCGTTGCCGCTCGACAAGATCGCCGCCGCCATCAAACCTATCGACGACCACTTCGCGCGTACGCGCTTGCTGGCGCTCGAGAATACGATTGGCGGCAAGGTGCTGCTGGCGGGCTATGTAGCCGAAGCGGTGCAACTCGCGCGTCAGCACAAGCTGGCAACCCACCTGGATGGCGCGCGTGTCTACAATGCCGCGGTCGCGTCCGGCCAGCCGGTGGCGGCGCTGTGCGCACCTTTCGACTCCGTATCGATCTGCTTTTCAAAAGGGCTGGGGACGCCGGTGGGCTCGGTGCTGGTCGGCAGCAAGGATTTGCTGCAGAGCGCGCATCGGTGGCGCAAGGTGCTGGGCGGCGGCATGCGCCAGGCCGGCGTGCTGGCGGCGGCCTGCCTTTACGCGCTCGATCACAACGTCGAACGCCTCGCCGAGGATCACTCCAATGCCGCTCATCTGGCTGCGGGTCTCGCGCAGATCGATCAGGTCAAGGTGCTGTCGCACGCCACCAACATGGTGTTCACACAGTTTCCCGCGCAACATTGCGCGCCGCTCGAAGCATGGCTGAAGGAGCGTGGCATCCTCACCCAGATGCTGTATGCGTCGCGTTTCGTCACGCATAGGGATGTGTCGCGCGCGGACATCGACACCTTCCTGGCAGCGGTGAAGGGGTATTTCGCCGCGCATTGAAGGGGACGAGCGGCTGGTGTTGAGGCCTTGGTGACCGCTGGCGCCTGCTCAGGCCACCAAGGCTGATTATTGGGCCAGCGCTGCCAATGCCAGCCGCTAGTTCTAGCGTTTGACGCCATTGGAGACGGGCGGCTCGCGAGACTACCGTGACCGCTCACGTTCAACGCGCGCCCGTATCCGGCGAGACCTGTGTGCTCGGGCAAACGTGCCCGGCCACAGATCGCGCCATCTCACTTGGCCGACGAGGGCGCACTCACCGCCGCGCGATGCGAAGGCGCGAACAACCTCAAACCACTCGCAATACTCGCGGCACCCGCGAACACCGCGCCGGCGGTCAGCGCCAGCGTCGGTCCATGCCGGCCGGCAATCCCGAAGCTCAGCGCCACCAGCGCCGCGCCCGTGGTCTGACCCAGCAGACGCGCGGTGGCGATGATGCCGCTCGCGCCGCCGCTGCGCTCGGGTGGCGCGCTGGCCATCAACGCCTTCAGGTTAGGCGATTGGAAAAAGCCAAACCCGGCTCCGCAGACCGCCATCCGAATGCCGATGTCCCACACCTGCGGATGCGCCGGCAGGAGCGCGAGCGACGCCATGCCCGCCGCCAGCACCGCCAGTCCGATGGCGCCCAGCAGGCCGGGCGGATAGCGATCCGACAGGCGTCCGGCAAAGGGCGCCGCCAACGCGACCACGACCGGCCACGGCGTCATCAGGAAACCGGTTTCCACCTGGCTGCGATGAAGCACACCTTCGAAGTAGAACGGCAGCGCGACGAACGCGAGGCCTTGGGCGGCGAACGCACAGACTGCGGTCACCGCCGACAGCGCGAAAACCGGCAGCTTGAACAGATCGACCGGGAGCATCGGCGCCGGGTGTCCGGCTTCGCGCCGCATCATCAGCAGCCCGAACACGATGGCCACCGCCGCCGCGCTTAGCACGTACTGGGCCGGGCCACGCTGCGCCGCTTCGCCGAGCGCGAAGATCAGCGCCGCAAATGTGATCACGTTAAGCAGTGCGGCGACCCGGTCGAAATTGTGAGTGCTGCGTGTGGTGTGGGGCAGCGCGGGCAGGGCGAACGTCAGCGCGAGGACGCCCAGCGGAACATTGACCGCGAACAGCCACGGCCATGTGGCGAGCGACAGGATTAGCGAAGCCACCGTCGGGCCGACTGCAAACGACACTCCTACCACCAGCGCATTGAGCCCTAAGCCGCGCCCAAGCCGGTGCGGCGGGAACAGGTAGCGAATCAGCGCGGTATTGACGCTCATGATCGCGCTGGCGCCGAGTCCCTGCAGCACCCGCGCCGCGGCCAGCAGCGGCAGCGTGCCGGAGAGCGAGCAGGCGAGGGACGCCACGGTGAACACCGCGATCCCCGCGATATAGATGCGCCGATGGCCGACGATGTCGCCAAGCGCCGCGAGCGGCAGCAAGGTCGCGACCATCGCGAGCTGGTAGGCGTTGATGATCCAGACCGACGCGGCGGGCGCGGCGTGCAGGTCGGCGGCGATGGTCGGCAAGGCGGTGTTGGCGATCGCGGTGTCGAGCGTGGCGAGCGCGACGGCCAACATGATCGCCGCCATCGCGCGGCGGTTGCCGGCGGACATTGAGCATCGCCAGGCGGTG
>JBEKNG010000406.1:0-5630 GCA_049523075.1 Paraburkholderia sp. | reverse complement strand
GTCACGCACGGCAGCGCCTCGTTGATCGACAGATACGGCCGCGTTACATGCACCCGCTCCGGTGCATTGATCGCCGCCCGAAAATACGGTCGACGCAGCCAGTTCGCCCCCTGCGCATCGGCGAGCGGCAAGAAGCGCGTCTCATGCGCCGCACGATCGGCGCGCAGCACCACATTGCGGCCCGCCTGACGGCCCTTCGCATCCAGCAGGAAGCAGCGCGCCGCGTGATCGAGCGCGAGGAAGTTCCAGCACACCTCGTCGAGTGGTTCGCCGGCCGCAAGCCGCTCCGCCGCCCGCTCGAACGCGCGGATATACGGCGCCAGCCGGCTCGCATTGCGCCGCTCGCGAGCCTCGGCCTGGTCGCGATAACGCTCGGTGACTTCGCTGATGCAGGTCACCGCTTGCACACTGTCCGCTGCGCCCGGATTCGGCCGGCCGAAGAAAAAGCCTTGCACAAAGTCGGCGTCGCAGGCGAGCGCCATCTGCGCCTCATGTTCGGTCTCCACGCCTTCGATCAGTACCAGCTTGCCTGCTTCGTGCAGCAGCGCGACGAGACCTGGAAGGATTGTCGCCATGTCGGCGCGATGCGCGGCATGCGAGAGCATGATGCGGTCAAGCTTCACGATATCCGGATTCAATTGCCAGATCCGTTCGACGTTCGAATGGCCCGCGCCGAAGTCATCGAGCGCGATCAGGAAGCCGAGTTCGCGAAACTTACGCACGGCGTCCGCGAGACGCTCCAGATCTTCCGCGCGTTGTTCCAGCACCTCGAGCACGATGCGCCGCGGCGACAAATCGAGCCGCCGCAGATTGGCGAGCAGCGCGGCGGCGTGATAGGGATCGGTCAACGCCCCTGGATGGACGTTCAGAAACAGCCACTCCTTCTCGGCGCCGAGCACCTTGAAGTTCTCCAGATGCAGCGCCTGAGCCAGCCGGTCCACCTGCAATACGTCGCCGATGCGGGCGGCCTGGCCGAATACATCGAGCGGCGACACCGGCCGGTCAAGCGCATCGTGGGCCCGCAGCAAACCCTCGTAACCGACCGCGCGCATATGCGACAGACTGAAGATCGGCTGAAACACGCTCGTCAGCTCCAGCTCGCCGTGCCGCACCGAATACCGCTCGAGCCCTGAGGTCACACTCACCTCGAAGCCGTGCGGTGCGGCGGCCGTCCTTTCCTGTTGCGCAATCGTCATGCATTCCTCTCACGCGAGATCAGGGCCGGTCCGATCGCGAAGGCGAACAACCACGGCGCCGTTTCTCAAAATGTGCGTCATCGCTACTCCTTAAGCAAGCTCCGTGCGCACGCAGCCGCACATTCCAATGAAGTTTGCATGCGCGGCTGCACCGACAGAAGCTGTTTGCATCGCGTCCGGGCGCGCAGCGCACCGCATCGGTGCATGGCGCCGTGCTCAGAGCGCCGGCTGCTGTGCCGGCTTGCGACGCAACAGCGCGTACAGAATGATCGAGCCAAAAGTTGCGGTACCGATCCCGCCGAGCCCAAAGCCGCCCAGCTTCAGCGAGAAATCGCCGGCGCCGAGCACGAGCGTCACAGCCGCGACGATCAGATTGCGGTTGTCGGAGAAATCCACCTTGTTGACGACCCAGATGCGCGCGCCTGTCACTGCAATCAGCCCGAACACCACGATCGACACGCCGCCGAGCACTGGCCCCGGAATCGTCTGGATCACCGCACCGAACTTCGGCGAGAAGCCGAGCACCAGCGCGATTACGGCGGCGATCACGAACACCAGCGTCGAATAAATTTTTGTAACGGCCATCACGCCGATATTTTCCGCGTAGGTCGTCACACCGGTGCCGCCCGAGAAGCCCGACACGATGGTCGCGAGGCCATCGCCGATGAATGCGCGGCCCACGTAGCGATCGAGGTTCTGACCAGTCATCGCACTCGCGGCTTTGATGTGGCCGAGATTTTCCGCAACGAGAATCACCGCAATCGGCGCGAGCAGCGTCATGGCCTGCCCGTTGAACACCGGTGCGGTGAAGTGTGGCATGCCGAACCAGGCGGCATTCGCGACAATCGAAAAGTCGATGGGCCTACCCATGCCGAGACCGTTCGTGACAATGGCATAGATCAAGTAGGCGATGATCAAGCCCACCAGAATCAGCAGGCGCTGCAGCATGCCGCGCGTGAACACTGCCACCGCGGCGACGCACAGCACGGTGACGAGCGCCATCCACGAATCGAAGTTGCTGCCGCTCACACCCTTCACGGCGATCGGTGCAAGGTTCAGCCCGATCACGCAGACGATCGCGCCCGTCACGAGCGGCGGCATCAGGGCTTCGATCCATGTCGTGCCGACTGCCGCGACGATCAGTCCAATGATCGCGTACACCACACCGCACGCGATGATCCCGCCGAGCGCGACGGGGATGTTCAGATTAGGGCCGTGTCCGCCGTAGCCGGTCACGGCAATCACGAGCCCGATGAACGCGAAGCTCGATCCGAGATAACTAGGCACACGGCCACCCACCACCACGAAGAACAGCAGCGTGCCGATGCCCGACATGAAAATGCACAGGTTCGGATCGAAGCCCATCAGCAGCGGGGCGAGTACGGTCGAGCCGAACATGGCGACGACGTGCTGGATGCCCATCGCAAACATCTGCGGCCAGGCGAGCCGCTCATCAGTGTTGACGACGCGGCCCTCGGCGGCGCTCGGCTGCGTGTGCCAGCGGGGGAAGTAGGAATCGACCATGGCGGGGGTTCTCCTCTATCGGCGTGCTTAGCATCTGGCGCGAGTGCCGCCGAAGCGGCACCTCTCCTCTGACAGAGCGGCCGTGCAAGCCAGCACTCTGATCGACGCCTTGCGCAACGCCTGGTTTAAATTACGCGCGAGTGTACGGAGAGCGCCTGACCCTGACAAGCGGAGTCGTGGACGCGCTGCGGCAAGCTCAGGCCCTGCGCACCACGTGCACCTATAGCGCAAACACCGCGACCGCCGTCTTCAGTTCGCGCGCCTCGTCCGCCATCGAAGCCGCTGCGGCCGCGGCCTGCTCCACCAGCGCTGCATTCTGCTGGGTGACCTCGTTCATCTGTGCAACGACGCGGTTCACCTGTTCGATGCCGGTACTCTGTTCGTGCGATGCAGCAGAGATTTCACCCACGATGTCGGTCACGCGCTGCACTGCATGCCGGCCACGAGCGCGGCAAGCACGAGCGACGAGAGCGCGATACGCATCTGCCGGTAGCTGGCCGCGGATGTTGCAAGGCTCGTCTCGCTAAGCCTTATGGGGATTGGGATTTGTCTGATTTATCGGGGAATACCCGCCGGGTAAACTAGCTTTGCTGCGTGACCCCATGAATTGCGCATGCGATGTTGTAACTCTCCGACTTTCCGCTCACGCCCCTCGGTGTGAGCGGCTTTTTTTCGTCGGTTGATTTTGTCGATCGCGTTGCTGGCGGCGTGGCTGTTCGAGGCGATTTACTCGCTGCGAGCCTTCCCGCCACTGCAATTAGACGGAGACGAATGCCCGCGCAGCAAGCGTCGCTGCATGCTCGCGCACGTCGGCAGGCCACTGCGCAATTGACGCATCAAAGCGTTCTGGATGGGCGGCATACAGCGCTCGGGTCGCTTCCTCATAGCCAGGCAGATTGCCGGCCAGCGCGGTCATGAAGCGATAGGTCGCTTCCTGCGCATGACGCGTGCGGTCTTCGTCGTCGCCGGCGAGCCGCGCCGCTTCCACCAGTTTGCGCAACGCCACCGAGGCGCCGCCGGACTGGCTGTTCAGCCAGTCCCAATGACGCGGCAGCAGCGTAACTTCGCGCGCCACCACCCCCAGCTTCGGCCGCCCACGCCCGCGAGGCGTGCCGTCCCCGGCTGTCTCTGCAGGCTCTTCTTCTGCGCCCTTGTCTTCGCGTAGAAGTCTTGTGACCACTTCATCCGCCGTGCCGCGCAGATCGAACTCAATGGGCTGACTGGTCACGTCGTCGAACACCAAAACCGACGCCTGCTCGCCGCGCTCGACTACCCGCTTGACCACCAGCGCGACATCCTTGCGCGCGCCTGAGGCAATGCGTCGATCGCCTTCGAACGCAGTACATGTACTTGTTTGCGGAGTCATCACGAAAATCCTCATTGGTCGATTTTCGCAAATTATACCCGGGTAAAATTAGGATGCAATATCACCCGGGTAAAAAAATGCGCGCGTGACCGAAGCCGGTGTAATCCGGCGCGCCGGTTAGATTGATGCCGATGATTTTCGGGTCACAGGGGTGCCGCATCAGCATCGTGCCGTCGGCACACGAACCGGAATGGCATATGGCTCTGAACGGGCCGGATCTTCGATCCATGCGATGTATATCGGCCGGTCTCTTATTTTGCTTAACGGCCCCTAAGCGTGCCTATACTGATCATTAAAGCTGAGGAATAGCCGGACGGGGTGCGTAAGGCGGTCGCGCGTCGAGCGCGAGCCCCGGTCACGGTGAGTTGTTCAGGCCTCCCGAGGAAATCCTATGACTCCTATGACAGCAAGCGTTGTGGCGGACGAGCCATCCTCAGCCGCGCAGCTTGTTACCCGGGCCTACGTGAGCCTTCTGATGGCCGGCTTCGCGCTGATCCCGGCCTACCTGATCGCTTATCTCTACGTTTTTCAGAATCCCGCCCTGACGTTTGAAAATCACGCGTTCCACGAACTCGCGATCGCGGCGGCGACGCTCGAAGGGCTGTTCGTCTCTTATGTTTCATGGCGATGCTATCTGTCTTCCGGCGAGCCGTTGCTGCGCTGGTTGACGCTGGGATTTCTCGCCTTCGTATTGATCTATGCACTGCACGGTGCCTTCACCGGCATGGCGCATCACAACATGTGGCTGTTCCTGCTGTACGGTCCGGCGTCACGGCTCGCGATGGCGGTGCTGCTGTTAGTCGCGTTGCTGTCGTGGTATCAGCCGCCCGACCCCGTGTCCCTGCGCCGTGTCCCGCGCCGCTGGCTCGGCTGGATTGCCCTATTCGTCGTAATCGATGTGGCCGTGGCTGTCCTCGCCTACTCGCCGATCGCAGGTCAACTCGCCGTGCGCTTGTCGCTGGAAGGTGGCGCGCTGGTGTTCTCGAGCGTGAATGTTGCGATCTTGCTGGCGCGGCGGATCTACTCGCCGCTAATGAAGATTTTCGGCATCTCGGTGACATCGTTCGCGCTGTCCTCACTCGCGTTCATTCTGGGACGGCCGTGGAATCACATGTGGTGGCTCGCCCACGCGATCTTCGCCGCAGGTTTCTTTCTGCTGAGTTACGGCGTCGTAGAGGCGTTCCGGACAACCCGCTCGTTTGCGACGATCTACAGCCAGGAGGAGTTAATGGCGCGAGTTGCCGAAGCGATGGAGCGCGCCGAGAACGCCCTGTTGGAATTGAAGCGTACCAACCTCAAGCTTGAACATCTCGCCGCCACCGATCCGCTGACGGGCGCCGCCAACCGGCGGCAATTCATCGAAATGGTCGACGCCGAGATTGGGCGCGCGAAGCGCGGCGGCGCACCGTTTTCGCTGCTCGCGCTGGATCTCGATCACTTCAAGGCGATCAACGATTCGTACGGGCATCAGGTCGGCGATGAGATTTTGCGCGGCTTCGTGCAAAAGAGTCTCGATGCAATCCGGCCGTATGACGGCATCGCTC
>JBEKNG010000405.1:0-5633 GCA_049523075.1 Paraburkholderia sp. | reverse complement strand
ACCCTGGAATTCCACCTTGAGCTGTTCGGCAATCTCGCGCATTTCGGTTTCGACGGCGTTGCTGTCGCTGCGCAGGCGTTCCAGCACCTTGGCGGCCTCCGCGTCGCGGCCGCGGCTCATCAGCCAGCGCGGGCTGCGTGGCAGAAATAGCAAGCCGATCAACAACGCAATCGCCGGAAAAGCGATCACACCGAGCATCCAGCGCCAGTCACCTGCGCCGCTAAAGGCGGTGTTAGAGATGAATGCGGCCAGAATACCGACCGTCACCATCAACTGATGCAGCGAGATCATTGCTCCGCGCATGGTGGTCGGTGCGATTTCTGACAGATACAGCGGCGCGGTAAACGAAGCAATGCCGACCGCCAGCCCGAGAAAGACCCGTCCGATGATTAACACCGCCGGGCTCCATGCGAACGCGCATAGGCCCGATGCGCATGCGAACAACGCAGCGCCGATCATCAACGAATATTTGCGGCCGATCGCTTTCGCCATCCACCCCGAGCCGAGTGCGCCGAACGCGGCACCCACCATCATCGAGCTGACAATCCACTCCTGTCCCTGGTCGTTGATGTGAAATTGACGCGCGATAAATGGCAGGGCACCGGAGATTACGCCGATGTCCAGACCGAACAGCAGACCGGCCAGCGCGGCGATCACGCTGGTCAGCACGACGTGGAAGCGATTATGCGGGTGCGCGGCGTCATTCGCTGCGAGCCCGTGAGGTGTGGCAGACATGGCTCCTCCTTTCAAGATGCTAACGATACGCCATGGCGTGCATGTGACGACGGTCTTGCAGGATCCCGGATATTGTTGCGGGGACCCATTTCCCTCATGGCGGACTGCGGCGCGGATTGGTTTTGTTAAGACGAGCTAGCATCCCTCGTGCCTGACCCGCTGCGGGTCTACGTGTCGCTGGGTGTGAAGGACGCGAATTGGCCCGCATCGGGAAAACCGCGCGTCCGATACCGCACGGGGTACATCGACTCTTCTTCGAGCAAGCCGCCCACGAGCGGCGCGATCTGCTGCCACGGCACGATGCGCGTCTCGCCCGACTCGGGATGTACCAGTACGATGCGGTCGGCCTGGGGCAACAAGGACTCGACGCCTGCGGTCCACGTCGCGGCGGAGAACATCTCCCCGGCATCGTCCTTGGCGCCGTAGAGCAGGTAGTTGGCAACGAGCAGGTCGCGGCCTTCCTGCTTGTGCAGACGATCGAGCGCCGCTTTCTGCGTGTCGTAGTCGTCTTTGCGGTAACGCAGTGCAAGTTGTGCGAGGTGCTGCGTCACCTCGGCCTGCCGCGGCGTAAAGCGGCGCAAGCCTTCGCGGTAGCAATACATGAACGGTGACACCGGGCGGCCGGTCTGCGCAGCTTCGCGGCTTAATTCGACCATCCGCGCGAGCGCGCCGTCGTCCTTGTCGCTGGTGATGAGCAACAGGTCGCGGGTGGGAATCATGAAGACGGGAAAGCCGTGAACCGGCGCACGGTGCAGCAGGTCGGGCAGCAACGCGCGGCTCGCGTCGTAGCCGTCGCGCCAGTCGCCGCGATACACGCCGCGCGCCACTTCGACGAAGGCGTCGGTGGTGATGTCGCGCAGGTTGTCGCACGCAATCGCGAGCGCGTCGTCGAGCCGAATGCGCCACGATTCGACCGGCCCGCTCATCAACGTTGACGTGGACTCAGGATAATCGAGTGCCAACAGCACGGCGCAGTCGTCGCCAAACGCTTGCCACGCGGGTGCGAACGTCGACTCTCTGCCGGCCGTACGAAGCTGATAGAGGCGCACGTCTTCGAGCACGCCACGGCCGCGGATTAACGGACGCAGCATCGCTCGCGCGTCGGACAGACGTTCGGGCGCCGCCTGCTGGCTCGAGCATAGCGTCGCGACGAATCTCTGCAGTGCGTTCTCGCGCGATGCTTTGTCGCTGCTGCAATAAGCGCGGTATGCGTGATGCAGGTTGAAGACGGCGTTGTCCCCGTATTCAAGCCGGAACTCGTCGGCGTTGTAGCTCAGCGTAGTATCGAACCCGCGGCGTTTGGCAGCCTCAATGAACAGGGAGGCGAACGCGTCCAGCGTTGGCTTGCGTACGAACAGCGCGTCGAAAAATCCCATGTCGAGCTAAGGCAATAAGGCGAGCGTAGACGGTCAATCGAGGGCGCCGTACCGGGCAGGCGCAATGGGAATGTCGTCGCAAATCACGGCCGGTCAGATCGCCCATGTTGGGGGCATGCAAGGAATAACGGCTTCCCGCGGCAATTCTTGAAGGCCTCGTGCTGAGTTCGTTTGATGCGGCAGGCGGGAGTGCGGCGAGGCGCGTGGGGTGCAAGCCCACCGTCCTTGGGCGTCGTGCGTGCCTGCGAGCAGTCCAGGCTTGCCTCGGGCTAGAATCCGTCGCAGACACGTGCGGGTCGTCAGATAGGCTGGCGGCCCACGCGCTGGTCAACGCGTGGCGAACCGAGCGCGAGCCAGTTGTGCGTTCGGGAAGTTCCTTGTTCGAGTACCTGCTACTAAACCCTATTCCCCTCTATGAAAAACACACGTCGCAGTTTTCTTCTGTTCAGCATCGGCGTCGGATCGTCCCTCGCGCTGACGCGCGTCGCATTGGCCGACGCGGCAAAGCTCAGCGAAGCGGATCCGAAGGCGCAAGCAGTGGGCTACAAAGAGGTGGCTGCAGCAGTGGACAAGAGCAAATTCCCCACCTACGTCGCGGGCCAGAATTGCAGCAATTGCTCACTGTTTCAGGGCAAAGCATCAGATGCATGGGGCGGCTGCCTGTTGTTCGGCAGTCAGCAAGTGGCTGCGACCGGCTGGTGCAGCTCTTACAGCAACATGTAGTGGATGTGCGGCATGGCGCGGCTCATCCATGCGGTTACTTGTTGAACACTTCAAGCTTGAGCGTATGCGAATGACCGATCCATACTGCCGCGTCGCGGTGATCGCGTAAGTCGTCGCCGGTATTGGGGTGCATGAACACGTCCAGCGCGCCGTGATTGAGCGTGAGCCACTCCACGATCTCAGAGAAGTGAGCCCGGTCGAACGCGAGCTGGTACGACCAGAGCGGATGCGGACCAACCGGTCGTTCGTGAAAGCGCCCCAGTTGCAACTTGCCCTCGAAGCGGGCCTCGATCTGCTCGCGCAGCGTCCATGCTGCATCGCGATGCCCGGCATCGAAGTACACGTGGGCATGCCAGTTCTGAACTGCCGATACATCTGGAGAGGTCATGTGATAGGTCTGAGTTCGGGAAGACCGTCAGGATAAGGCAGTTTGCGGATGTTGGGTGGGGCGAGGCAGTTCGCTCTGCCTCGCGTGTCAAATTTGCCTGGATTGCAACTCGGGGCCGCCTGGCAGTCTGGCTGCCAGGCGATCTGCTCAGTTAGCCTACGTATTTACCAGCTGATTGCGCGGCGCGTTTGCCCCACTCGGTGGTCTATTTCCCCAGTTCATAACCGACCGCACCGCCCACCACGGCGCCACCTACCGTACCTGCGGTGCTGTGGTTGGTGGCTTCATTGCCAACTACCCCGCCCGCTGCGGCGCCGCCTAGCGTGCAGCCGGTTGCAAGCGACGACAGAACCACGAGCGTGACGATACCGGTCCACCTGAATCGAGTGCTCATTTTCAACCCCTATTTTGCGTGTTGATACTCCCTACGAGCAAGTCTCGTGCCGGAGCGCAAGTAAGGTTAAGCAAAGGGGTTAAGCAAAGGCTGAAGCGGTCCGACGCGTTTGCGTCGATCCGTCTGCGCTTGCTAGACTGCCTGCGCAGATCGCTTCGCTTCTGACGGCATAGGCATGTGCCCGTTTTCTGCCTGTCGGCGCACGCCGGAGTCATTTCACAAGACGCACGAAGGACCACCGACTGGAGTTCCGTATGGCTTATATGCTGTTTATCGTCGAACCCACCGACCAGCGTAACGAACGCAGCGAGGACGAAGGACGTGCGCTTTACGAGCGGATGGGGAATTACGCCGAAGACCTCCGCAAGCGCGGCCTGCTGCTTGCGTGCGAGTCCTTGAAGTCCACTCGTGACGCAGTCCGCGTGCAAGTGCGCGACGGTCAGTCAAGATTGCTCGACGGCCCGTTCGCAGAAGCCAAGGAAATGGTGGGCGGATTTCTGCTGCTGAACTGCGACACGCGTGAGGAGGCGGTTGCGATCGCCACCGCCTGCCCGGCGGCCCAGTGGTGCACGATCGAGGTTCGCGAAGTTGGGCCGTGCTACCAATGACGTTAGCGGCGCCATAGCGCCGGTAGCGGTCCGCGGCGGCGGGCGTCTTTGATGCCAGGGTTTTCCCGAGCGGATGGATTCGGTGTCGATCTGTCCATGGGTCGTGCGTCGTATCAGTGAAGAGCCCGCGAGGCGGCTCGATATCCACCTCTCCAAGGAGCATTGCGATGCGATTCGTGATCATGGTGAAGGCGACGGCACGGAGCGAATCCGGGGCCATGCCGGACGAATCCCTGATGGCGGTGATGGGCGCCTATCACGAGGAACTGGCGAAGGCCGGCGTGTTGCTCGACGCGACAGGCCTGCAGCCGACTTCGAAGGGCTGGCGCATCCAGTATTCGCAGGGGCAGCGCCGGGTGATCGACGGACCGTTCGCCGAGACGAAGGAACTGCTGGCGGGCTATACGCTGATTCAGGTGCGTTCACGCGAGGAAGCCATGGAGTGGGCGCGGCGCTTTCCGGCCCCGTTCGGCGAACACGTCGATGGCGAGATCGAAGTGCGGCAACTGCTCGAATTGGAAGACTTCGAGCCGGGGCCATCTGTCGATCGCTTTCGCGAACTGGATGCGGCGCGGCGCTAAGTGGCGGTGAATTCAGCAGCTACCCATCGTGCGATCGAGGCGGTCTGGCGCATCGAATCGGCCAAGGTGGTCGCCCATGTCGCGCGCATGGTCCGCGACGTGGGCGTGGCGGAAGAACTGGCTCAGGATGCGCTCGTTGCGGCGCTCGAATATTGGCCCGAGCACGGCGTGCCCGACAATCCCGGCGCCTGGTTGATGACGACCGCCAAAAATCGCGCGCTCGACCGCTTGCGCCAGGACGTGCTGCATGCACGCAAGCGCGAGGAACTCGGCCACGACCTGGATGCACAGGAGGCCCACCTCGTGCCGGACTTTGTCGATGCGCTCGATGCCGCGCGCGAGGATGACATTGGTGATGATCTGCTGCGGCTCGTGTTCACGGCGTGCCATCCGGTGCTGTCCACCGACGCGCGTGTCGCGCTCACGCTGCGCCTGCTCGGTGGCCTCACGACCGACGAGATCGCGCGTGCCTTCCTCTTGCCCGAGCCGACCATCGCGCAACGGATCGTGCGCGCCAAACGCACATTGACGGCCGCCAAGGTGCCGTTCGAAGTGCCGAGTGCCGATGCGCGTGCGGTGCGGCTCGCGTCGGTGCTCGAAGTGATCTACCTGATCTTCAACGAAGGCTATTCGGCCACGACCGGCGATGACTGGATGCGCCCGTCCTTGTGCGAGGAAGCGCTGCGGCTTGGCCGTGTGCTGGCTGGCCTGGTACCGGACGAAAGCGAGGTGCACGGGCTCGTTGCGCTGATGGAAATTCAGGCCTCACGCACCCGCGCACGGATCGACGCGCAAGGCCGTCCGGTGCTATTGCTCGATCAGGACCGT
>JBEKNG010000404.1:0-5659 GCA_049523075.1 Paraburkholderia sp. | reverse complement strand
CGATGAACGCCACCGAGAAGCGCCGTCAGGCCATCGATTTCACCAACGTGATTTACCGTGTGCCGACCCAGTTGATTGCGAAAACCAGCAGTGGTCTCGTGCCCACGCCCGAGTCGCTGAAAGGCAAGCGCGTCGGCGTGCTGCAGGCGTCGATTCAGGAAACCTACGCTAAGGCACATTGGGAAAGCGCGGGCGTGAACATCGTGCCGTATCAGGATCAGGACCAGATCTATGCGGACCTCGTTTCCGGCCGGCTCGATGCGACACTCTTGCTGGCGCCGGCCGGGCAAACAGCCTTCCTCTCGCGTCCCGATGGCAAGGACTTCTCGTTCGTCGGTCAGCCGGTACGTGACGACAAGATTCTTGGCAGCGGGATCGCGTTCGGATTGCGCAAGGGCGACACTGCGTTGCGCGATCAGCTGAATGCGGCGATTGCGAAAGTGCAGGCAGACGGGACGGTGAGATCGCTGGCGCTGAAGTATCTGGGCAATATCGACGTCTCGCCGAAGTAAGCCTGTTTCAGTGATCCTGCGCAACCGGATGCGGCAGCTCATCAAGGCGATAGGGGTAGCAAGAGTCCCTAAGCGGCTCTATTTATGGTTCATCTGTTGAGTCGCCGTGGTGAAAGACCACCCAATCGCCAAAAAACCGTCCGTCATACGGAATGGTGCTGTTCACGATATCGATGACGACTTCGTGCTGCAAACCGATCACGGCGTCTTCAGCTTCCGCCGCGCCAGGATCCGGAAAGAATAGTCTTGAGGTCGTTGGATCCGCGAAGCGCAGATAAAGATGGGCGGCGTACGCGGTCCTCACGTGACTCAGTGGACCAATGGCGGGGCCAGGGTAGCCCAAGCCATTGAGCGGAGTATCGAGTTGATTGCGGCCATGGAGCAGCCCCAGATAGAGTCCGTGGGGTGCCTCTTTCATTGCGCCGTAAAGCGGCAGCGTGCGGTCATCGCGACAGAAGAAATGCGCCTGCTCGACCGCATGATTGGCATCCCGCACGGCAGAGACACGAGGGGATGTGGCAATGAGGTCACCTTGCAACGCAGCACGTTCGCCGCACGGCGAGCCTGTGTCTGGTTGCCGAAAAATAAAAGGAGCCATGGGGATTCTCGCGTTAAAGCGTTTGTGGTCAGATTGCTTCTGGTCGCCACCCTCGCGCCGTCCGCTATGTCGAAAAGGTTCGGGCAAATACCCGTCCATCTCAGCGCCCATGGCGACTCGCCTAGGGGCGCTTACTGCCATCCACATTCAGGGCCGTTCGACCCATGTCGAAGAATGCGAGAATTCCGGTCAAAACCCCTGGCACTAGCGCAATCAGCATTTGCGCCGGAACAGAGATTCCTTTAGTTCGACGATTCATGCTGGCCTCGGATGATCTGGATTCGCGCGTCGGTTCCATCCACAATGTGATTCCACATATGACGCCGTGCTTCTTCCGGTTCCTTAGCCGCGATGGCCGCGTAAATGTTCAGATGCTCTAACGTCCCCCGGCGGACGGTGGCGGCATCGCCGCGAGGCAACTCGTTGAGTGCCAGACCGGTTTGCGCGCGCAGCCCTGTATAAGTCGTGAACAACCTCTCGTTTTGCGAAGCAGCAAACATCTCTTGATGGAACACCCACCCGGTCCGCTGCTCGTGCATCAGGTCAATCGCTTCGGCATTGATGATTTGCCGCAACTGGTCGATCACCTTGATCATTCCATCAGTGGCCCCGTTGATCGCAGCAAGGTAAGCCGCCGTGCTTTCCAGGGCGAGACGTACCTCGAAGATCTCACGCAGATCGTTCGTGTTCGGCGCGGCGACGTAGGTCCCTTTTCTCGGAACCACCTTCACCAATCCTTCGACGACCAGACGTTGTATGGCAGAACGCACCGGCGTATGCCCGAGCATCAGTTCGTCAGCGATGCTTCGCGGCGACACAGGTTGATCGGGCACGAGCCGGCCATCCAGAATGCGTGAGCGAATCTGCGCGTATGCGGTCTGCGTATCGGACGGGATGTTTTTTTCCAGCATCTGGGATCTCGGTTGGCTTGCTTATATGTCATATCGAGACGAGCCAAGCGTAACGTATGACGTGTGCGAGCGAACCTGTCAGCCCTGACAGGATGGTCCGATGCATTCGTCAGTTCACGTTGCCGTAAAGAGGGGATGTTCGGTTTTGCGAAATGCATCATGTGCTGTCTGGCGGGCATGGGCCCGATGTTGACTAATTCGGATTCCTTAGTTTTATTCCTTTGGCTTGGTGAAATCAGGCGGTCGTGGACTTAACTACTTCGTGGGCAAGTTCACGCTGGTCGGCGATTAGGCGCGAGTATTTGTCTGGGTGGCCTGCGCCACCCAGACAGGTCAATTCAATTGCGACCAGGTTCGGTGAATCCTCGGCGCATGGTTAGTCCGACATCCCGGTGCTGGTCGCCTCGGACTGCACTAGCTCGCGCACGATCAGATAAACCGCGGGCAGGTCGTCATCGTCGCGCCGCCAGTCAACGGGCTCGTCGAGATCGGATCCGCACAGGCGACTGTCGCCAAACCTGGAGAACATTGTACGAACGGTCTCTTTATGCCGGGCCCGGAAGCCTTGATTCTCGAACACCTGCTCGTCAATTGTCTGCAATGTGCGCCAGGTTGGCGATCCCGAGCCGCTTGGGTAAGCGCGCCGCCCACTGCTGATGTGACGTTTGGCGATCGTGACGATGACCTGCTGAAGGTCAAGCGAGGCGCTTCGTAGTTCACGTTCGAGGGCGACCTGGTTGACGTTACCGGTTTCTGTTTCGAGAGCAGTGGCGTTGATCATGATGTTGTTTTCATCAAAAGGCTGGGCAACGGAGTGCGTCAAAGGTGACGCTTTAACGGTGTCTCGCCGCGCTGCGCGAGCAACTGACGGATCTGGGCAAGGTAGTTATCACCGACCGTGCAGTCTTCAACAGGCCGGCTCTGGTGATGGGGCGCCGGCGGGCGCACGCCCAGGTAGCGGCACACCGCGGACAGATACGGCTTGCCGTGGCCTCCCAGATGGCGCGCAGCATTTGCCACGCGCACGTCCCCAACGTGCTTGCACAACCAGGCAAGCGTTTCGCTGTCGTCGTCGTTCAAGATGCGTATGAGATGGTTCATGGCTGACCCTGTATAAACATACACCTGTAAATTTATACAGTATTTTGCCTGGATGCAAGAGGCATCGAGGGTCTATTAGGTGTGGGCGTTCCCGGCGCCTGCCATCAGGCTGAAACGATGGATGCGATCCATGAGTGAATGCTTGTCCCGATCCTTTTCGCCAACGTCAGGTCGTCGTCCCTATCGAACACGCATAGGGAGAAACAAAAGGCCGCTGTCCGTCAGGGCAGCGGCCTTTCCTTACCGCGACTGGTTGTCATCCTTAACTGCCGTTATTGACCGCCGGCCGGCGACTTTGTGCTCGGGGTCGCCAGCGTATTGTTGCTCGGGGGAGCGCTGATACCGGGCGCTGCGGTATTGCTATTCGGCAGGCCCGAGTTCGGCGACCCGGCGCCCATGCCGCTCTCCGAGTTGGTGGCGCCTGGCGTGCCGTAACCGCTCGTCGTACCGTTCACCTGGTTCGACGGGCTAGCCGTGCTGCCCGACGTACCGCCGCCGGTTGAGCCTCCGGCTGCCTGTGCGTAAGCGCCGCCCGACAACGTGAGTGCGGCGACGGCCGCGATTAAAGTGCTGGTTGCCTTGTTCATGATCCGTCCCTCCTTGATTGAACTGGAATATAGACGCAGACGGTTGCCGCCTGCTTGACTACAAATCCAGCAATCACCGTGCCGCGTGCTTTTATCCGCACCGAAAACGATGTGCGTCGCAGCGCGCGGCTTTCGTCTGATCTTAGCGGATCCGCCAGGCCGTTCAGCCGCGCGTGCATTGACGAAAGCCGGTCACACAGTGCCTACGCGGGCGCCAGAAAGCAAAAAGCCCGGTCACGAGGACCGGGCTAAGTGCTTGAATTTCTTGGTGGGGCGTGAGTGACTCGAACACTCGACCTACGGATTAAGAGTCCGCTGCTCTACCAACTGAGCTAACGCCCCCAACAGACTGCGAATTATGCAGAAGTTTTTTTGACTTGCCAAGCCCCCGTTCGCAGATTTCTTAAAAAATTCGTCGCGCCTTGGCCGTACGCCCACGTCCAGCCCCCTTGGGGTCCCAAAAACGCGCAACTCCTACCGTCCCGGTATCATGTCGGCACACCATGCCGCGAGACGCTTCGCACGCCTTACCGGGGACAAATAATGGATGACAAAGCGATAGCTGAGCTGCTTGACCGCGTGCTGGCGCCTTGGGTGCGAACGCTTGCGCTGACCCCGGTGAAAGTCGACGAGGAGAGCGCCACCATGCGGCTGCCGTTTTCCGGCGAGCTGCGTCACTCGGGCGGCGTGATCTGCGGCCAGGTCTTCATGGCGGCGGCGGATACGGCGATGATCGTCGCCATTTCTGCGGCGCTCGATGGCTTCAAGCCTATGACCACGGTGTCGCTGAACATCAGCTTCATGCGCGCGGTGCGCAAAGGCGACGTGCTGATCACCGCCCGCGTTCTGCGCATGGGCCGCAATCTGGTTTTCGGCGAAGTCGAACTGTTCGACGAGGACGGCAAGATGGCCGTCCACGCCACCACTACCTACGCACTGCTCTCGTAAGCGCGGCGTACGAATTGCACGATTCGCGCGAGCCGTCGTCCACTGGCGCCGCGCGTCGCATTCCAAGGGAAAGGAACAATGTTCGATCAGGTCGTATTCGCGGGCGGCGGCAATCGCTGCTGGTGGCAGGCGGGATTCTGGGACATCGTGCAGCCGGAGCTAAAGATCCGGCCGCGCGTGATCACCGGCATTTCGGCGGGTGCAGCCACCGCGTGCATGCTTTACACGAGCGATTCCGACTGGGTCATGCGCTATTACGAAGAGGCGCTGCGCCACAACACCAAAAACGCCTACTGGGGCAATCTGCTGCGCGGCGAGTCGGTGTTTCCTCACTATCGGATCTACCGCAAGGCACTGCTCGACATCTACGGCGACAGGTTCGCGACGCTCGCGCAGGCGCCCGAGATCCGCATCGGCGTGTCGCATCTGCCGCGCTGGCTCGGCGCCCGCAGCGCGGTCGCGGCGGGGTTGATCGCGTACAACATCGAAAAGTACGTGCGCAAGACGCTGCATCCGACGCTGGGGCAAACGCTCGGCTTCCATCCGGAATTCGTGCGGGCACAGGATTGCGCCACGGTCGAGGAACTCGCGGATCTGATCCTGCAGTCGTCCTCAACGCCGCCGTTCACGCCAGTCTTGCGACGTAACGGCCGGCCAGTGCTCGACGGCGGGATGGTCGACAATGTGCCGGTCGGCGCGCTCGATGCGACGCCCGGCAATGTGCTCGTAATGGTCACGCGTCTCTATCCGCGCCCGCAGATGTTCGTCGTGCCGCATGGCGCGCAGCAGCGCTTGTACGTACAGCCGTCGCGCAAGGTGCCGATTTCGAGCTGGGATTACACGAGCCCGTCGCAGATGCAGCACGCTTATAACCTCGGCCGTGCGGACGGTGAGCAGTTTCTGCAGCGCGTACCCCAGTTGGTCGAACTGGCGGTACACGAATGACGGTGAAGGCGCGCGCCGCAGCGCCTTCACCTTCCCTCATCATCGAGCCCGAGCCCG
>JBEKNG010000403.1:0-5684 GCA_049523075.1 Paraburkholderia sp. | reverse complement strand
GGTTGAAACCGGCGCCGAGCTCCTGGCCCTGCTCGATCAGCCGGTTGCGCAGGATGGATGGGTCGTAGCCCGGCGCCTCGAAGTACATCGCGGTGTTATCCACGACATAGAAAGGCTGGAGCACCGCGCCCATCGAACTGGCCAGGTTCAGCGCCGATTCAAATGCACGGCGGGAGGTGTTGCTGCCGTCGACCGCTACGAGGATACGTTTGTACATGGTGGACTCCGCGTTGGAGGGTTCGTGGCCGGCTGCGCCTGCGGCTGTTCTCCGATGACGGCGTATTGCCGATTCCAGCCTGAATGATCGCCGAAGAATGTGCAGTTTTGTCAGGATGTAAATCAAACACTTGTCAAATTTCTGCGCGTAGGGTCATATAGGCAATGCGCCGCCCAGTCGGCTTTTGCGGGCGTCGTTACGGACATTTGGCTAATCTTTGAGCAGGCAGCACGCGTTGTTTGCCTTACAATCGTGGTCTATTCTGACAAGCTAACCCTTTCATCGATGATGAACGAGCGCAAATCGACGGGCTTGCCCGACAAGATCTACGGTGACATCCTGACCCGCATACTCGAAGGCGAGTACAAGGAAGGGGAACGCCTGCCTACTGAGCACGCGCTCGCCGAACGTTTCGAAACCTCGCGGCCTACCGTGCGTGAAGCGCTGGCCCGACTGCGTGCCGACGGCATCATCGTCACGCGGCACGGCTCGGGCACCACGGTCGCGCGCCGGCCCGATCCGGATGTGCGCCGCTTCGCGCCGCTCGAGACGCTCTCCGACATCCGCCGCTGCTACGAATTCCGCATCGTCACCGAAGCTGGGGCGGCCGAACTTGCCGCGGAGAAGGCCGAGGCGGACGACATCGCCGCAATCCAGCACGCGTGGGACGAACTGGAGCGCATCGTCGAAACCCAGGGGATCGGCGTGAAGGACGACTTCTCGTTTCACCTGGCGGTCGCCCGGGCGTCGAAGAACCCGTTTTTCATTACCGTCATGTCCTTCATCGAAGAGCAGATCGTGTTCAGCATGAACCTGTCGCGCAACCTCTCGCTGGTGAAGACGGTCGAGCGACAGCGGCTGGTGCAGGCCGAACATCTGGCCGTACTCGAAGCGATCCGCCGCAAGGATGGTGCTGCGGCCGGCGAAGCGATGCGGGCGCACCTCGAAAACGCGCTCGAGCGGATGTTCGGTTCCTGAGTTCTCCCTGTCTTCCCGGGCCGCGTTGAACGCGGCCCGTTTTTTTTTAATCGGTCCGGCCTCGTGTCTGGCTTTTTCACGCCCTCTTTCACGCGTTAAGCCGCGTTGTCCCGAAGTGAATTCTCCCCTCCCTCTACCTTTCCGTGATGCGCTGCTGGCGATGCTTGGCATCGCCCTTGTCAACATGCTGGTGGCGCTCGATCAGACCGTGGTCAGCACCGCCTTGCCATCGATCGTTTCCGAATTGCGCGGTTTCGAGTACTACGCATGGATCGCGAGCGCCTACCTGCTGGCGTCGGTGGTGACGGTTCCGGTGTTTGGCCGGCTGGGTGACTATTTCGGGCGCAAGCGTTTCGTCATCGCCGCTGTCATTGTCTTCACGCTCGCCTCGGTCCTGTGCGGTGTGGCTCCCAGCATGCCGTTTCTGGTGGTGGCGCGCGGCCTGCAAGGCGTCGGCGGCGGGATGATGGTGGGTACCGCCTTCGCCTCGATTCCCGATCTGTTCCCCGACGCCCGCGCCCGGGTGCGCTGGCAGGTGATCATGGCGGCGGCTTACGGGATCGGCACGGCGGCGGGGCCGTCGCTCGGCGGCTGGCTGAGCCAGCAGTTCGGCTGGCGCTCCACCTTTCTTGTCAATCTCCCGGTGGGCGTGCTCGCACTGTATTTCATCTGGGCGCATCTGCCCAATTACCGGCGTGCGGTGAGCGGCCAGGTACGCATCGACTGGACCGGCGCGGCGCTGGTGGCGCTGGTGCTGGGTGGCTTGCAGACGTTTATCGAAGCGGTACCGAAGTCGGGCCTCACCACCGGCAATCTGGTGCTGGCGGCACTGGTCGTGCTCGGCGCCGCGGCACTTCTGATCTGCGAGCGCAGCGCGACGCACCCGATCATCCCGCTCGATCTGTTCAGGGACCCCCAGCTCGTCACGCTGTTCACGCTGTCCTTGCTGTCCGGTTTTGTGATGTTTTCGCTGATTTTCTTCGCGCCGCTGCTGTTGCAGGGCGGTTTTGGGCTGACCCCGCAGCAGGCGGGTCTGCTCGCCACGCCGATCGCGGCCTGCATCGCACTCGGCAGTCTGATCAACACGCGGATTGTGATTCGCCTGCCGAAGCCGACGCTGATCCTCTCGATCGGTTTCATGTTGCTGGTGATCGCCTCGATCGGCATTGCGCTCGCGACGCCGGCAACGCCGCATCTTTACCTTGAACTGGCAATGGGCGCGGTCGGAACCGGGCTGGGCTTCATTCTCAACAACCTGAACGTCTTCGGCCAGGAGATCGCAGGCCGCGAGCGCTTCGGCATTACGACCGCGCTATTGCAGTCCACGCGAATGGTGGGCGGCATGCTGGGCACCAGTATTGTCGCCACGATCATCAACCGGCGCTACGAGGCGGGTGTCGCGGAATCGTTGCAGGTGCTTGGCGAGCCGGTTGCTTCCACCTGGCTACCCAAATTGGCTGACCCACGAATCCTGATTGACCCGAGCCTGCGAGATACCTTGCTCGCCGAGCTGCAGCATGCAGGATTGGCCGGCCCCGCGCTCGTGGAAGCGGCGCGCCATGTGCTGGTTCAGTCCATCCATATCGGCGTAGTGCTGACCGGCGCCGCCGCGCTAGTGGCGGCTTTTGTGGTGCGCCGCATCTCGCATATCACCTTTAAGCGCAGTGGCGACAGCAATAGCGGCACTCCGGCAGCGCATTAATCGCGTCTCAGGGGAAAACCGCGCGGTGATCCCGAACCATTTTCGCCTTTGCCGAACAAATCGCAGGCTATAAAAAACGCGCAAAAATCGCTATGCGCGTTGGATGGTTTTTGCACCTACCTACCTGGGTAGGTGTGCCGTCTTTCAGGGTCCCGCAAAATTCATACAAATAACGGTCAATCCACCTGAGAAACTCACCATGGAATTACTCGAAAATCACTGGAAAGCCCCTGTCACGATTCAAAACCGTGCGGTCGACACTCCTGAAGAGGAGCCATCCACGGTTGATCGCCATCTGATCATTGCTTACCGGAAAATGAAAAAGGAAAGCCAGCGGCGTTTCTGGGCACGCTTTGGTGTCACACAATCGCGTGGCAGTCGCTTCGAATCGGGCGCGGAAATTCCACCACCGGTTTCAATCCTGCTTGGGCTCTACTTCCTGAAGACGGTTTCTGACGGCGATTTAGGTCGCGCTGAACGGGTAATTTATAGCCACGACGCTGCCGCCCTGCTTAACCCGGGTCAATAAGACCGAGCTGCGCGGCAATCACGGCTGCCGCGCGGCGTGAAGTCACCCCGAATTTCGCCCTGATATTCTTCACGTGGAAGTTCACTGCGGCTTCCGAGCAACTGAGAATATGTGAAATCTCCCACGTGGATTTGCCGCGTGCGGTCCAGTTCAGACATTCGCGCTCGCGCGGCGTCAATTGCGGCATCACGGTCTTCGCATGCGTATGGAGATGGCGGCTGCTGGTGTCGATCACCAGATCGCGCAGCAGGACGAGATTGGGCAACACGCCGTCAATATGCGTCCAGAACGCGTCGGTGTTGTTGAAGTTATTGGCGAAACACAGCATCCCGGTTTCCTGATTCGGGCCGTGGATCGGCAATGACAGGCCGGAGCGTAGGCCCGTCGAGCAGGCAAGCTCGTAGAGCGCCCGCTGTTGCCGTGTGGCGAACAGCTCCGGCGACCAGATCAGCGGCGCCGAGCGGCTCAGGCAGTGGCTGACGACGGGGTCGATATGCACAAAACCCTGCTCTTCATAACTGCGGCGCCAGGTTTGCGAATACGTGCTGCGAACGTAAGCGTCTTCGAGGCGCATACCCGGGCGCCGCAGTATGCCGATAAGAACCCGATCAAACCCCCAGGTGCTGGCGATTGAGGTGAGTGCGTTGAACCACGTCGCGTCGTCTGGGGCGTCCACCAGTGGCGACATTTGCTCGATAAAATGTAGCGACACTTTTCGTTCTCTCAATCGCAGCAGCCCGGCCGCGGGTTTCGTCGGCGCGAACTCGCGACCGGCATGGTATTGGGCAGCAATTTATCACCGTTTATTATCCAACGGTTCAAAATACAAAGTCAGGCGCTTCTATTCTGGGTATCCGGATTCTCGTCACGCAGTCCATCGAAATCCCAAAATATCCACGATCGGCCAAAATTTGCCCAGGCCGGGCGCCAGTTGTAAGACCTTGTGCCACCCGGCGCGTAGCGCTTCGTAATTGTTAATTAAAATCCTGCTGAAAACGATTTCCCGACCGATTTAACAATTCCGGCCCGCATATCTGCAACGACCGGCATGATAGTTTCAAAGATCGGTTCAGGAAATAAAAGTCGCGACGTTTTTAACAGTGGACGCGAAATATTGTCTGCTCAAATGTACGGGCGGTCCAAATCATTCCGGTAAGCAATTGTGTGCTCCCATAGAAACAGGGTTTGGTGAGCCGGAGTGGTTTCTCTTGCGGTCAATCTGACCGTGAATATTTATTCCGGAATATTTTACCTGGGTCGTTTTATTCGTCGAACTTTGTCGAGAGCGTGTACGTATCATCACATAGGGGCCGCTGCGCTGCTGAGTGCCCCTACTGGCTGCATACGCGCTCGGCAAAAATGTTGTCATACGAAATTTCGACGGCGATGAGGTCCGGAAAAATCTCCCGTGCAAACCGGGAAATGCCCAAGCTGTAAGGAATTAGAAGATTTCTTTTGCCTGACGAGTCGCTGTCCGCAGAAGCCCTCGGTTTGTTGCATTTCAAATGTTGTTTGACAACATTGCGGCCTGGATGCTACCTTGGCATCAATTCTTCGATCCTGTCTTGAGGTGCCATGAAAATCTCCCCGATCCTCGATAGCGAGTTCGCCGCCACCGTCATGGCTGTGCCACCGCTGGCCCGTCGCGCCGATTACTCGCTCGACGCCGCTGAAAACCGCAAGCTGATCCAGCACATCGAGGCGGGCGGCGTGCGCACCTTGCTGTACGGCGGCAATGCCAATCTCTATCACGTCGCCGTCAGTGAATACCGCGAGCTGCTCGATCTGCTCGCGGAGAGCGCCGGTCCTGACACGCGGGTGATTCCGGCCATTGGCCCGGACTACGGCAAGATGCTCGATCAGGCGCGCATCCTCGCGCAGACGTCCTACCGCACGGCCATGGTGCTGCCGCTCGCGGGCTTTACCACGTCCGAAGGCGTGGAAACCGGGCTGACCCGGATCGTCGACACAGCGGGCATTCCGCTCACGCTCTACATCAAAAGTGAAAACTATGTGGACGTCGACACGCTGGCCCGTCTGGTGGAACGCGGCACGCTCATTGCCGTGAAATACGCTATCGTGCGCGACAACCCTGCCGAGGACGCCTATCTGCGCCGCCTGCTGCAAAGCGTGCCGGCTGCGAAGGTGGTGTCCGGCATGGGTGAGCGTCCGGCGCTGGTGCACGTGCGCGATTTCGGCCTCGCTGCCTGGACCACCGGCTCGGGCTGCATCGCCTCGCACGCAGTGACGGCGTAGAT
>JBEKNG010000402.1:0-5702 GCA_049523075.1 Paraburkholderia sp. | reverse complement strand
CGCGGACGGTGGTCGTGTGGGTGGAAAGCCGCAAGCTTGGTCAGTATGACGCCCGTGAACTGTCCGTGCACTGGCCGGATGGGCAAGGCAATGCGGGAGCGGCACCGGTTGCAGCACCGGCTGCGGTGTTCGACCCGGCGGAGGCGGCGGCGACCGCGAGTATGGGTCCGTCAGCGGCTTCGGCTTCGGCGTTGCCGCGGGCTGCGGCGCGCACCGGCTGGATGCACCGACGTCCTAAGGTGGAGTTGCATTGGGACTCCCCGGCGGCTGCGGGGCATAACCATCAGACGGTATTTCGCGCGGCGCTTGTAACGGAGGGTGACCGTCTCGCCGCGCGGGCTCTCGATACATCGCTGCGCCAAGCCTGATCTTCGGAGACTTCATAACCGGTCCGACGCCCGACACGGTGAGCACCGTCACCGTGCCTGAGCATGTGTAGTCGACGTGTCGGACTTAGGCGATCGTCAGCGTGACGTCGATGTTGCCGCGGGTCGCATTCGAGTACGGACAGACGATGTGCGCCTTGTCGACCAGGGCCTGCGCTGCTTCGCGGGCCATGCCGGGCAGCGAAATCTTCAGTTCGACCTCGATGCCGAAGCCGTTCGGAATCGCGCCGATACCAACGCTGCCATCAATCGAAACGTCCGCCGGAATGGCGATCTTGTCGCGTGCCGCGACGAATTTCATCGCGCCGAGAAAACACGCGCTATAGCCGGCAGCAAACAGTTGTTCCGGGTTCGCGCCTTCGCCACCTGCGCCGCCGAGTTCTTTGGGGGTGGTCAGCTTGAAGTCGAGGTTGCCTGCCGGCACGACGGCACGGCCGTCACGGCCGCCAGTGGCGTGAGCATGGGCGCGGTAGAGCACTTTTTCGAGGGACATGGTGAAACTCCTTTAAGTAGGTTGGATTACCAAATTTGTACTATCTACTACTAGATAGATTGAAGCGCGAAAAAGCTGAGACTTCTCTTTCGCATTTATCGGGCTATCTATCTACTCAAAGATAGATAGCCCCGCCAAACAAGGAGGTGGACTCACCGCCTCGTCTTGACCTCGTTACCGTTACCGCGCAATTCTCACCGAAGCCTCGACATCTTCAAGCCGAGCCTTGGTGTGAAACAACCGGCTTGCCAGCACGCTGCCCTGAAAAGCCGCGTAGAGCGCGCGTGCCGCGTTTTCCGGTTTGCCATTAACCGCCAGCGTACCTTCTTGGGTTCCTTGCGCAAGAAGCTTCGCGAGCCAGCTTTCGTTTGCCTTGAAAAAAGCCTGCACCGCTTGCCGGATGTTGTCGGGTAGTGACTCGATGTCCGCAGCCAGCATGCCGCACAGGCAGATCTGATTGCCGTTACCCAGGGTCCTGCCGAACAGCTTCGCGTACTTGCTGAGCTTTGCATCGGCCGGCAACGAAGAGTCGACAGTGTGGAGGGCGTTGAGTACCTCTTTGCTGTACTCGTTGACCGCTTCCAGTACCAGATCGTCTTTCGACGGAAAGTAGTAATGGATGCTCGAGGTCTTTACGCCGACCAGAGTGGACAGATCCCGGTAACTAAAACCGTTGTAACCGCGCAGCATGATAAGCGTGACTGCGTGGTCGAGAATCTGTTCGCGCACTGTCGTTGTCGTTTCCATGGATTGAACTTTATCTACTGGTAGATAGATTGTCAAGCCTCGAGGTGAAAAGTTTTCTCGGGGGAGAAGGGCGGCCGGCGGGATAAAAAAGGCCGGCGTGTGGGCATACGCCGGCCTGAGGAGTGACTCATGTTTGCCGGGCGGCTATCAAGTCGGAGAAGCCGCCGGTTTCCGGAGCCTTCGGATGCGAGCGCCATGCGACGCCCGCATCTTCGGGCCGGTTATTCGCCTACCAGTACTTCTGAGTCGTCGATCTGCCGGGCGCCGCCGCCAAGCGCCGCGCGCCTGACGTCCGGCTCGGACAGGCCCTTGATCAACTCGAGCGCCTGGCGTTCGAACAGCCTGCGGTACAAGCCTTTCTCGAGCTGGATCAGCGCTTCGTGACTGCCTTCCTCGATGACCTTGCCCTTGTCGAGCACCAGTAACCGGTCCAGTGCCCGCACGGTAGACAGACGGTGCGCGACGACGAGCGTCGTGCGGCCCACCATCAGCCGTTCCATTGCCTGCTGGATCAGCACTTCACTTTCGCTGTCGAGGCTCGAGGTGGCTTCGTCCAGGATCAGGATAGGTGCGTCAGCAAGGAACGCCCGCGCAATCGCGACGCGCTGGCGCTCGCCGCCCGAGAGCTTGACGCCGCGCTCGCCCACCAGCGTGTCGTAGCCGTTAGGCAGCGTCACGATGAAGTCGTGGGCGCTGGCGAGCTTCGCCGCACGCTCGATCTCGGCGCGAGTAGCGCCCGGACGCGCGTAGGCAATGTTCTCGGCCAGCGTACGGTGAAACAGCACCGGCTCCTGCTGCACGATCGCGATCTGGCCGCGCAACGACGCCTGACTGACGAGAGAGATGTCTTGCCCATCGATCGTGATGCGGCCGCCCGAGACGTCGTAGAGCCGCTGGATCAGCTTGATGAACGTTGTCTTGCCCGAGCCCGAATGCCCCACCAACCCGATGCGCTCACCCGGCGCAATACGCACGGAAAAGTTGTCGTAGAGCGGCGTAGCGAGCGAGCCATAGTGGAACGTCACATGCTCGAAACGGATCTCGCCCTTGCTGATGGCGATCGGCCGGGCGCCGGGCTTGTCATCGATACCGAGCGGCTGCTTTTCGAGCCCCACGAGTTCTTCCATGTCGTTGACCGAGCGCTGCAGGTTGCGGATATGCATGCCTACTTCACGCAGGTAGCCCTGCAACATAAAGAACATCGTCAGCGCGAAGGTGATGTCGCCCACGCTCGCTTCGCCGCGTGCCCACAGGAACAGCGCCGCGCCGAGGATCGACGCCTGGATCAACACGAGCATGCCGCCTTGCACGCCGCCATTGAGCGTACCGCGCACCCACGTGCGCTTCGTGCGATGACGCCACTTGCTGATGATGCGGGCGAGCAGGACTTCTTCGCGCACTTCGGCGCCGAAGGCCTTGACGACCGTGTTGCAGCCCACGGCGTCCGCCAGCGCGCCGCCCATCCTGGTGTCCCAGGCATTGGCGAGGCGCGCGGCGGGCGCGACGAAGCCGAGCGACAGCATCGCCGTGACCGAGATATAGAGCACCGAGCTGACGCCCACAACCGCACCCATCAGCGGCCAGCGCACGCCGAGCAGCACCGTGGAGCCCACCAGCATTACGAGCGACGGGAACAGCGCGATCAGCAGCGTGTCGTTGAGGATGTCGAGCGCCCACATGCCGCGGGTAATCTTGCGCACGGTCGAGCCGGCGAAGCTGTTGGCATGCCAGTCGGTCGAAAAGCGCTGCACCCGGTGAAACGCGTTGGCGGTGATCTTGCTCATCATCTTCAGCGTCAGCGGGATGATGTTCATGAAGACGCCTTGGCGCAGCAACGTGGCGCTGAGTCCGAGTCCGGCCAGCACGCAGAACGCGGTGACGGCCGCATGCCAGGCGGCCGGGTTGCCGGCCGAGCCTGAGGCAATGGCGTCGACGAGGTGCCCCGCAAACATTGGCGTGAGCACGTCAGCCAATGCCGACAGCAGCACCAGCGAGGTGACCGCGAAGATACGCCAGGGTTGTTCGCGCCAGTGGCGAACGGTGAAGCCGAGGACGTCCTTAAAGGCTTGTCCGCGAAAGTCGAGTTTTTTAGTAGTCATTGGTCACGGCCTGGGGACGCAGAGACCCCGGGATTCCAGTCAGGAGCAGTAAGAATAGACAGCCGCAGCGGCCAGCAATGGACTGGCGTACTAACTTTAGACCGTCTGGAAAATGCGCAGGCTTGCCGAAACGGCTGACCTGCGTAGGCGACTAGTTAAGGTCGCGAGGCCACGTAAAGAGTGGCAATGTGCACGCTGAACAACATGTGATGCCTCCCTTTAGTGTTGAGTGAAGTGAAGAAGATGCTGATCGGAGCTGATGTCCGAGGTTCGAATATATAGCGGCTTTATCCCGGTTGCAATAGTGCGATGCCTCGATGTGGTCGATTTGATACGAAGAATCGAGCGGAGCATGAGACGTCTCTGTATGGACTTCGCCCATCAAGCAACACGCCGGCAGGCCGGCGTGTTGCTACGATCACAAGAAAGTGAAGACCTGCTCGCGCGGCAGGCGCGACTTCGGCAGCTTCGCATTGAAATCCTGCTCGCTACGATGGCCGAAGGCCGCTAGCACGACACTCGTCAATCCGCGTTCGCGCAGGCCAAGCTCGAGGTCGAGCGCGCGCGAATCGAAGCCTTCCATCGGCGTCGCGTCGATGCCGAGGACGGCCGCGCTGACGAGCAGTCCGCCCAGCGCGAGATACACCTGCTTCTCCATCCACTGCGGCACGTCACGCAACTCGTAGCGGTGCATGTCCACATACGAACGGCGCGTCTTGTCCTGCGTGCCCTTCGCTCCCTCGATCTGGAAGCGCCCGTCGTGGCCTTCCTGCTCGAGGACGGCATCGAGGTGGTCTGTGTCCATATCCGTGCGCATGCACAGCGCGATGACGTGCGAAGCGTTCAGTACTTTCGGCTCGTTGTACGCGTAGGCGCCTTGCGTTGCCTTGGCGATGCGCGCGCGGCCTTCCGGCGTCGACGCGACCACATAGTGCGAAGGCTGGGAGTTGACCGACGAAGGACTGTAATGAAGCGCGGCAAGCAACGCGTCGACCGATGCTTGCGGCAACGAACGACCCGGTTCGAATGCTTTAACAGTGCGGCGGGTTTGCACAACGTCAATCAAATTCATCGCGAAATTTTCTTATGAAGGTATTAAGGAATCGAAACAGAAAGCCGGCTGGCGACTCAAAATCCTTCGAGAACGATTTTGCCGCGCGCGCGATGGCTTTCGACGAGCGCGTGGGCGCGCCGCAGGTTTTCTGCGTTGATCGTGCCGAAGTGCTCGCCGACCGTCGTACGCAGCGTGCCGGCGTCGATCAGCGCGGCAATGCGCTCGAGGATCTCGTGCTGTCGGATCATATCCGGCGTCTCGAACAAAGGCCGCGTAAACATGAGTTCCCAGTGCAGCGAAATCGCCTTCAACTTGAGCGGCATCGCGTCGAGCGTTTTCGGATCGTCGATGAGGCCAAGCTTGCCTTGCGGTGCGAGCACCTCGATGATCTGCGCATAGCGCTCCTCGGTGTGCGTGAGGCTCGCGACATAGCGCACCTGCGCAACGCCAATGCGACGCAGTTCTTCTTCCAGCGGGCGCGTGTGATCGATGACGTCGTGCGCTCCCAGATCGCGAACCCATTCTTGCGTCTCTGGGCGTGATGCCGTGCCGATCACCCGCAGCTTCGTCAGTTGCCGTGCGAGCTGAACGAGAATCGAGCCGACGCCGCCAGCCGCGCCGATGATCAGGAGCGCATCGCCGTCGCCTCCGCCCTCGACGACGTCGAGGCGATCAAACAGCAGCTCCCAGGCAGTGACCGACGTGAGCGGCAACGCCGCGGCGCGTGCGTCATCAAGCGTGGTGGGTTGATGACCGGCGATGCGCTCGTCGACGACGCTGTACTCGGCATAGGCGCCGGGGCGGGTGACGGAGCCGGCGTAAAACACCTTGTCGCCGACCTTGAACAGCGTGACGGCGGCGCCGACGGCCTCGACCGTCCCGGCGGCATCCCACCCAAGCAGGCGCGGCGGGTCGCCGAGCAT
>JBEKNG010000401.1:0-5706 GCA_049523075.1 Paraburkholderia sp. | reverse complement strand
GTGCCGCGCGCGCCCGTCAGCAGCACGTTGTTGGCCGGCTGTTTTTGCACGAACTGGCGCGTGTTCTGCTCGATCAGGCCCTTCTGGCGGTCGATATTCTGCAGGTCGTCGAGCGTGATATCCGAGATGGCGGATACCGGCTGCAGGTAGCCGCGCCCCTGGCGCGTGCGCCAGCGGAAAGCGACCGCCGCCGACCAGTCGACTTCGGGCGTTGCGGGCGGAAGCACGGCTTCCAGGCGGCCAAGCAAAGCCTCGGCACGAGTCAAAAACTGTTCGAGTTTATCCATGACAAAGAATGAAAGCTGATGAGGTATTGGATCTCAATAAAACGCCGGAGCGCTTATGAGCGATAGTCGGCGTTGATACTCACGTAATCGTGCGACAGGTCGCACGTCCAGATGGTGGCCTGCGCGTCGCCACGGCCCAGCACGACGCGGATCAGAATCTCCGCTTTTTTCATCACACGCTGGCCGTCTTCCTCACGGTACTCCGGATTGCGGCCGCCCGCCTTCGCCACCAGCAGGTCGTCCAGATACAGATCGATCTTGCCGACGTCGAGATCGGCCACGCCCGCATAGCCAATCGCCGCGAGAATCCGGCCCAGGTTCGGGTCCGATGCGTAGAAAGCCGTTTTAACCAGCGGCGAATGGCCGATCGCATAAGCGATCTGGCGGCATTCCGCCACGTTCGAACCGCCTTCCACTTGCACCGTCATGAACTTGGTGGCGCCCTCGCCGTCACGCACGATCAGCTGAGCGAGCGTCTGCGCGACCTCGGTTACTGCGTCGCGCAATGGCGCGTAGGAGGGCGAATCGGTGGACGTGACCGCCGGCAGGCTGGACTTGCCCGACGCGATCAGGATGAACGAATCGTTGGTGGACGTATCGCCGTCAATGGTGATGCAATTGAACGAGCGGTCTGCAACATGCTTGACCAGCGCGTCGAGCACCGGCTGCGAAACGGCTGCATCGAACGCGAGGAAGCCGAGCATGGTCGCCATGTTCGGCTTGATCATGCCCGCGCCCTTGCTGATGCCGGTCAGCGTCACCGTATGACCGTCGATGCTCACCTGACGTGACGCCGCCTTGGCCAGCGTGTCCGTGGTCATGATGGACTGGGCGGCCTCGTACCAGTGCGCGGCCTGGCGGTTCGTCAGCGCAGCCGGCAAGCCGGCCTTCAGGCGGTCGACCGGCAACGGCTCGAGAATCACGCCAGTCGAAAACGGCAGCACCTGTTCCGGCGCGATGCCGGCCAGACGTGCGAGTTCGACGCAGGTTTCGCGAGCGTGCGCGAGGCCCGGCTCGCCGGTGCCCGCATTGGCATTCCCCGTATTCACGACCAGCGCGCGAATTCCTTTACCACCCGCGCGAACGTGTTCGAGATGCTCACGGCAGACGGTGACCGGTGCCGCGCAAAAACGGTTCGACGTGAACACGCCGCCGACCGTCGCACCTTCTTCGACGGAAATGACAAGCACGTCCTTGCGGTTCGGCTTACGTATGTTCGCCTCAGCCCAGCCAAGCGTAACGCCGGCAACGGGGTGAAGTTGGGCAGCATCGATGGAGGGGAAATTGACAGCCATGGTCGCGACCTGTTGTCCAAGTTGAAAATGCCGGCATGAAGCCGGCATCGGAAAATCACAAGAGGGCGGTGCGGCGCGCACCTCACCACCGTGGAATCACCAGCAATACGCTGGGTAAAACGACGCGGCGCGCTTTACGCGCGCCGCCGTTTGAGTCTCACGCAATCTTGCCGTGGCACTGCTTGTACTTCTTGCCGCTGCCGCACGGGCAGGGGTCGTTACGGCCAACCTTCGGCACGTTGTCGCCGAGCGGCTCTGCGGGCGCATGCGAGCCGTGGCTCATGGCGTCGCCGATCATCGCGGCCGTCGCTGCTTCAGCGGCAACCGGCGCGGCAGCTTCGGCGAATTCGGCGTGGCGGAACTCGACGTGCTCCAACTGGCTAGTACCCTGCTCTTCGAGGTCTTCAGCAACCTGTTCCAGCTGCTCAGTCGACTCCACTTGCACGTTCATCACCACGCGCGTCACATCGAGCTTCACCGCGTCGAGCATCGCGGCAAACAGTTCGAATGCTTCGCGCTTGTATTCCTGCTTCGGATTCTTCTGCGCATAGCCGCGCAGATGAATACCCTGGCGCAAGTGGTCGAGTGCGGCCAGATGTTCGCGCCACGCGCGATCCAGCGTCTGCAGCATAATCGAACGTTCGAAGCCGCTGAAGTTCTCGCGGCCCACCAGCGCGACCTTTGCTTCGTACGCTTCGTCAGCAGCGGCGGTCACCGCTTCGAGGATTTCGTCCACGCTGATCGACGACGATTCGTTGATCATTTCCTGGACGGCGAGATCAAGCTGCCACTCGTTGCGCAGCACTTCTTCCAGCTCGGGCACGGACCACTGCTCTTCGATGCTGCCGGCCGGCACGAACTGATGGACGATGTCGGTAATCACGCCATGACGCATGGCGCCGATGGTCTCAGTGATGTCATTCGCCTCGAGCAATTCATTGCGCTGCTGGTAGATGACCTTGCGCTGATCGTTCGACACATCGTCGTATTCGAGCAATTGCTTACGAACATCGAAGTTGCGTGCCTCGACCTTGCGCTGCGCCGATTCGATCGAGCGCGTCACGATGCCCGCTTCGATCGCCTCGCCTTCCGGCATCTTCAGGCGGTCCATGATGGAGCGCACGCGGTCGCCGGCAAAAATACGCAGCAGCGGATCTTCCAGCGACAGATAGAAGCGCGACGAACCCGGGTCACCCTGACGGCCGGCACGGCCGCGCAACTGGTTGTCGATCCGGCGCGATTCGTGACGCTCGGTGCCGATGATGTGCAGACCGCCCGCAGCCTTCACCTGATCGTGCAGTTCTTGCCACTCGTCATGCAGCTTCTGGATGCGGCGCTGTTTCTCTTCGGCGGGGATGGCCTCATCGAGTTCGATGAAGGTCGCCTGCTTCTCGGCGTTGCCACCCAGCACGATGTCGGTACCGCGACCGGCCATGTTGGTGGCGATCGTCACGCGTTGCGGACGGCCCGCTTCCGCCACGATCTCCGCTTCGCGCGCGTGCTGCTTCGCGTTCAGCACTTCGTGCGGCAAGCCGGCCTGCTTCAGCAGATGCGACAGCAGTTCGGAGTTTTCGATCGAGGTCGTGCCGACCAGCACCGGCTGGCCACGCTCGTGACAATCGCGGATGTCGCGAATCACCGCGTCGTAGCGTTCCTTTGCCGTCTTATAGATCTGATCCTGCTTGTCGATCCGCTTGGGCGGACGATTGGTCGGGATCACGACCGTTTCGAGACCGTAGATCTCGTTGAATTCGTACGCTTCCGTGTCCGCCGTGCCGGTCATGCCGGATAGCTTCGTGTACATGCGGAAGTAGTTCTGGAACGTGATCGAAGCGAGCGTCTGGTTTTCGCTCTGGATCTTGACGTGTTCCTTCGCCTCGACGGCCTGGTGCAAACCATCCGACCAACGACGACCCGACATCAGACGGCCGGTGAACTCGTCGACGATCACGACTTCGCCGTTCTGCACCACGTAATGCTGGTCTTTGTAGAACAGCGTGTGCGCGCGCAGCGCGGCGTACACGTGGTGCATCAGTGTGATGTTCTGCGGCGCGTACAGACTCTCGCCCTCGCCAATCAGGCCCCATTCGGAGAGCAGGCGTTCGGCCTTTTCGTGGCCCGATTCCGTCAGGAACACCTGACGGCCCTTTTCGTCGAGCGTGTAGTCACCCGGCTTTTCGACGCCCGTGCCATCTGCCTTTTCTTCGCCAATCTGGCGTTCAAGCAGCGGCGGCAGCGCGTTCATCCGGACATAAAGATCAGTGTGGTCTTCAGCCTGGCCGGAGATGATCAGCGGCGTGCGGGCTTCGTCGATCAGGATCGAGTCCACTTCGTCGACCACCGCAAAATTCAGCGACCGCTGCACGCGCGCGTTGGTCTCGTAGACCATGTTGTCGCGCAGGTAGTCGAAGCCGAATTCGTTGTTCGTGCCGTAGGTGATGTCCGCAGCGTAAGCCTGTTGCTTCATGCCATGGTCCATCTGCGACAGGTTGATGCCGACCGACAGACCGAGGAAGTTGTACAGGCGCGCCATCCATTCGGCGTCGCGCTGTGCAAGGTAATCGTTCACCGTCACGACGTGCACACCGCGCCCAGTCAGCGCATTCAGGTAGACCGGCAGCGTAGCAACCAGCGTTTTGCCCTCGCCAGTGCGCATTTCGCCGATCTTGCCGTAATGCAGCACCATCCCGCCGATCAGCTGGACGTCGAAGTGGCGCATTTTCAGGACGCGCTTGCTCGCTTCCCGGCAGACCGCGAAGGCCTCCGGCAGCAGCTTGTCGAGCGACTCGCCGCTGGCGATGCGCTGGCGGAATTCACCCGTTTTGGCGCGCAATTGGTCGTCCGTCAATTGCTCGATCTGCGGTTCGAGCGCATTGATCGCCGTGACGGTCTTTTGATATTGCTTGACTAGCCGCTGGTTGCGGCTGCCAAAAATCTTTTGTAGAAAACCGGTGGTCATCGGATCGGTGTCTGCGTCGCGGCTTCGGCTGGTTCACGGCATGCGGTTTGCCCACATGCTGGCCCGGGGTCGGAAATGCCTCGGCGGCTTAGTCCAAGAGTGAATTCGAATCGGGCATTTTAGCACGCGCCCCAGCGCGCGCCTGTGTCACAGGCGCGACGTCGGGACGCCGTGCAGAGCGCCTGCCGAGCCCCATCGGAGCGGGCCGGGAGCGCATCCCGCGCGGTACAATCCAGGCGTGGGTGCGCATAGTGCACGCTCACACCGTTACTATCCTACATGAGCCGCTCCCCTTCGTTTTCAAGGCCGCCGCCGAAGCAGTTCAACGCACGCCGTCCGCAACCGGTCGCCGAGGTGCTCAAGCGCACCGACGCGTTCGCGGCCCTGCGCGCCGGCGTAGAGCAAATCGCCGCGCTCGAACGGGATCTGCGCCAGCTGCTGCCGGACTACCTGGCCTCGAGCGTCGAACCCGGTTTCATCAAGGAGGGTGTACTGGCACTATTTGCTGCGCACAACGCGTTGGCGGCCCGCTTGCGACATCTCGAGCCGCGGCTGTTGTCCGATCTGCAGCAGCGTGGCTGGGCGGTGAATTCGCTGCGAATCCGCGTGCGTCCGCAGGCGGTGAAGGAACCACCGCCTGTCAAACAGGCCCGCATGACGCCAGCCGGTGCCGACGCGCTGCACGCGCTGAGCGAATCGCTCGCGCCGTCGCCGTTGCAGACGGCGCTCGCCAGAATGGCGGCCCGGCACCTGAGGAATCGCGAAACCAAAAAATAAGCGGCCCCGAGGGGCCGCTTATTTTTTATGCACTTCGACTACGCGCCATGCGCGCGCCCGAATGAAGTATCAGGCAAACGCCGTCTGCGTATCGTACGCAAAACCGCGCGGGGCCTTCTGTATGTCGCTGAAGGTGACGATTTCATAGGCGTCTTCGTGCGCCAGCAACTCGCGCAGCAACGCGTTGTTCACGCCGTGGCCAGACTTGTAGGCCGTGTAAGACGCCAACAACGGATGACCGACCACGTACAGATCGCCGATAGCATCGAGCATCTTGTGCTTCACGAACTCGTCGTCGTAGCGCAGGCCGTCGTTGTTGAGGATACGGTACTCATCCAGCGCGATCGCGTTGTCCATGCTCGCGCCACGGGCGAGGCCCATTTCGCGC
>JBEKNG010000400.1:0-5709 GCA_049523075.1 Paraburkholderia sp. | reverse complement strand
GCCGCATCGCCAGCGGTTTTGGTTTCCCCTCGGGTGACGAAGCAAGCGGCGCCTGGCTCGGCTTGCGTGCAATCGTTCACGCGCAGCAGGCGCTTGACGGCCGCGTCCCGCTGGACGAGTTCGCGCAGGCTCTGCTCGAACGGGTTGGGGCGCAGGACCGTGATAGCCTGGTCGTCTGGCTGTGCACAACTAATCAGACTGGCTACGCGAGCCTGGCGCCGATTGTGCTCGCCCATGCCGGCCATCCGTTCGCCGCGCACCTCCTGGCCGAAGCGGGCGAGGAAATCGGCAAGATGATCGCCGCTTTAGACCCGTCAGGCGTGCTGCCGGTTGCCCTGTGCGGTGGACTCGGCGCACCGCTGCGCGCCTACGTAACGCAGCGTTATCAGGCGCGCTTGCGTGTACCGCTGGCCGATTCCGCGCACGGTGCTCTGCAATTGGCACAGCACGAAGCCGCACGAATCGGGGCTAGTGCGGCAGGCTGATCCGGCGAAAGCGCCCGGATAAGCGGGCGGAAATGGGCGGCTAACCCGGCGGAAGCGCTCGGCTAGTCCGGCGGAAGCGACCGGCCAATCCGGCGGAGGAGTTCAGCTAATCCGGCGGAGGCGTTCAGCTAATCCTGCGGAGGCGTTCAGCTAATCCTGCGGAGGCGTTCAGCTAATCCGGCGGAGGCGTCCAGCTAATCCGGCGGAGCGTCCAGCTAATCTGGCATCAGCGCCCGGCGAATGAGGTGGGTGCGGCTGCCTGATCAGATGGAGGCGGCCAGCTAATCTGGCCGAGGCGTCGAAAGCCTCGAAAGCAACGCTAAAATGGCGTCTTTGACGCCGCCCGGTTGCGCACACCATGTACAAAGTCATCGCCACAGATCTCGACGGCACCCTGCTCAATGGCGATCATCAGCTTGATCCGTTCACCGTCGCGACGGTGCGCCGACTGGAAGCGGAGGGGCTGCACTTCGTCATCGCCACCGGCCGCCACTACCAGGACGCGGCGGGCATTCGCGATCTATTGGGCATCCGTCCGTACCTGATCACGTCAAACGGCGCGCGCGTGCATGCCCCCGACGACACGAGGATTTACGCGGACGATCTGCCGCCCGCTGCCGTGCACCGCCTCGTGCGGCCGGAGATTGCCGGTGCACACGGCCGGGTGATCGTGAATCTGTTTGCCGATCAGGAATGGCTGATTGATCGCGACGCGCCGGAGCTGCTACGTCTGCATCAGGATTCGGGCTTCAGCTATGCCGTGACCGACCTGCAGCGGCACGATGGCGCCGGCATCGCAAAGGCGCTGTACATCGGCGAACCGGCCGACCTCGCGACGGTCGCGGCGAATCTGCAACGCGAGTTCGGCGACGCGTTGTACGTCACCTACTCGCTGCCGGATTGTCTCGAGGTCATGACATCGAACGTGTCGAAGGGACGCGCGCTAAAGTTTGTGCTCGAGCGCCTCGGCGCGGAGGCCGCGCGCTGCGTCGCGTTTGGCGACAACATGAACGACATCGACCTGCTCGAAACCGCCGGCCATCCGTTCATGATGAACAACGCCAATCCGGACCTCATTGCGCGCCTGCCGAATGTGCCGCGCATCGGCAACAACTTCGAAGCAGGCGTCGCGCATCATTTGCGCAAGCTGTTCGCCCTGGACAACGAACTGGCGTCATAAGGCGCCTATGACATCAAGGCGCCGCGCCTGACGCCGCGGCGGCCGGCAGCGCTGCGCACGGGCAATCCGCGGACCGGCCGTTCAGTCCCTCCTGGCTATGCTGGAACGTCGCATGCGGCGTGTTGCCTTGCCAGTCGAGCTTGACGATATAGACGCTGTCGAAATCGTCGCTGTGCCACTTCGGAACATCGCCGGCGTTGCCGCCATGGGCGCTCACGATCTGGCGCACCAGTTTCTCGATGAGCTTATGCTCCCATGCCACCACCACCAGCTTATTCCGATACGCGGGGTCGACCAGCGCGTTGCTCAGCTTGTCGATCTGCGCAAAGCCATAAGGCGTCAGTACAGGCATCTGGAATTGAATCGCCGTGGGTTCGATGGTCGCCAGCGGCCGGACGTAATAGTAAGGATGTCCGCTGTCGTCCTTCTGTTGTCCCGGGTCGGGCGCGAAGATCGCGTCGGGCTTGCCGAACTTGGCGGCAATCACCGCAGGCAGCGCCAGCGAGCGGTTAAGGCCCTGGCAACTGAGCTGGCCGAAGCCTTGCGCCGGCTTCTCGCCGTGACGCACGAACACCAGTGTTTCAACGGGGTGGTCGGCCACCGGAGTGCCGGCTGCATGCACCGAAGCGGGCAGCAGCGCCCCGCCGCACGAAGCAGCAAGCCAGAATGCGACGCCATGCAGGAATCGGCGGGAACGGTTCATCGGAAGCCTCTTTTGCGAGCCGTGTGAAAGTCGGACGATTCTAGCAGCGGCTCCATGGCTTGCTGCGGATCGGCGGCACCCAAAAGAAAAGCGGGCGCCGCAGCGCCCGCTCTGAAGATTTGCCGTCCCGCTAGTACGTCAGTCAGCGAGCGCAGCGCGTTGGCTTCCCGTTGCGCGGCTTTCCGCGATGACCGGGTAGACGAAACCGGCAATGACTGCACCGAGGATCGGCGCAACCCAGAACAGCCAGAGCTGGTCAACGGCCGCGCCGCCGACGAACAATGCCGGACCCGTCGAACGTGCCGGATTGACCGAGGTGTTCGTGACCGGAATCGAGATCAGGTGGATCAGCGTCAGGCACAGGCCGATGGCGATAGGCGCGAAGCCTGCCGGCGCGCGTTTGTCGGTTGAGCCGAGAATCACGAACAGGAAGAAGGCGGTCATTACCACTTCGCAGATGAACGCGGCCATCAGCGAGTAGTGGCCCGGTGAGCGGTCGCCGTAGCCGTTGCTGGCGAAGCCGCTTGCTACGAGGTCGAAGCCCGGCTTGCCGCTCGCGATCAGGGATAGCACGAAGGCGCCGAGTACTGCGCCGACCACCTGCGCGACGATGTACGGCACGAGATCGCGCGCCGGGAACCGGCCGGCCACGGTCAAGCCGACGCTCACCGCCGGGTTCAGGTGGCAGCCCGAGATGTGGCCGATGGCATACGCCATGGTCAGGACCGTCAGGCCGAAGGCGAACGAAACGCCCACAAAACCGATCCCCAGCCCGTGTACCGGGCCAGCGAAATTTGCGGCGAGGACGGCGCTGCCGCAGCCCCCAAGGACGAGCCAGAAGGTGCCGAACAACTCGGCAGCGAGGCGCTTTGACAACTGCATGATATGGAATCCTAAAAAGTTTGACTTGCTGACGGCGGTACATGGGTATTCAGATGAACACCTCCGAGCGCGAAATTCTAGGCAAATATCGTCGAATCAGGTGTCAAGAATTGTCAATGTGGTGGTTTGCGGACGGGATTATTTCGCGATAAAGCACAGATACATTTAACGATTCATCCACCAATAAAATTATCAGACGATATCTGGAATTGTGAGTATTACTGTCCATTGCGAAATTCGTTAATTGCGGCTAGTCTCCAAAACAATGCGTTCTACAAAAAGGGAGAAGGGAAATGTCGCAATATGCAGAACTCAAGGCGCAGATCGCCAGATTGCAGGCTCAGGCGGACGACGCACGACGTACCGAACTCGGCAATGTAATCGAGGAGATCCGCGGCAAGATCGCCGAGTACGGCTTGACGGCCCAGGACCTGGGCTTCGCCGTCGCGGCACGGCGCGGGCGCCCGCCCAAGAAGGCGCCATTGCCGCCGAAGTATCAGGATCCGAAGTCGGGCAACACGTGGAGCGGGCGCGGCAAGCCGCCCAAATGGATTGCGGGTAAGAACCGCGAGCGTTTTCTGATCGAGCAGGTTTAGTCGTTGCAGAGAATTTTTGCGGTGAAAGCTTCTTGAAGGTCGATGGTATTCGGAACGCTTATTCGATATGTAATATGTATCGAATTTGTGGCGGAATTTGCCTGTAAAAAAAGCCGCCTTTCACAGGCGGCTTTTTACAGGATGCGCGGCGTATCGATGCGGCTCAGCTCGCGCAAACGATTCACATAGGGTTTTTACGCGTAATACCCTGGATAGAGATCGTTCAGCCTACGGCGACACGGCGCAACATCGGGCGGCGTTCAGCCTCGATAAGCGCGGTATAGCCATCCAGATAGTTCTGCGCCATGGTCTTCGCGCTAAAGCGGCGTTCGAACTGCGCGCGGATCTCCGTGCGCGAGAGTTGGTCGAGCCGCTGCAGGGCGGCCACTGCGCCTTGCACGTCCTCAACGACGAAGCCCGTTACGCCGTGATCGATCACCTCGGGCACCGAGCCCCGATTAAAGGCGATCACCGGCGTGCCACACGCCATCGATTCGATCATCACCAGCCCGAACGGCTCCGACCAATCGATTGGAAACAGCAGCGCCTTGGCGCCCGACAGGAACTCCGGCTTCTGCGCCTCGTTGATCTCGCCGACGAATTCGACGTGCGCCTGCGACAGCAGCGGCTCGATTTCTGTCTTGAAGTACTCCTGGTCGACCTTGTCCACCTTGGCGGCGATCTTCAGCGGCAGACCGCTTTGGGCGGCGATCTTGATGGCTGTATCGACGCGCTTCTCCGGACAGATACGGCCGAGGAACGCTAGATATTCGGGCTTCTTGTGCGGCTGCGGGGTGAGCAACTGTTCGGGCAGTCCGTGGTAAATGGTGTTGAGCCAGTTCGCCTGCTTGAGCGGCAGGCGCTGCGAATCGGAGATCGACACCACCGGCGCTTGCGAGAACGTGTCGAAAATCGGTTGCAGCTCGGGCAGGTCCAGACGGCCATGCAGCGTCGTGACGAACGGCGTGTCCATCGACGAAAACAGCGGGAACGGCAGATAGTCGAGGTGGAAGTGCAGCACGTCGAACTCGTGGGCGATGCTGCGCACCCGTTCCATCAGCAGGACGTGCGGCGCCATCGCGTCGCGCACCGTCGGGTCGAGGCGCAGCGCGCGCGGCCAAGCCGCTTCCAGCTTGGCGGAGGTGACCGAATCGCCGCTCGCAAATAGCGTCACATCGTGGCCGAGGTCGACCAGAGCCTCGGTCAGGTAGGACACGACGCGCTCGGTGCCGCCGTAGAATTTTGGCGGAACAGCTTCGTATAAGGGCGCAATTTGTGCGATTCGCATGCGTACTCTCCTATGTCGACCAGAGTTGGTGCACAGCACTTACCTCGGTCCCTTGCAACGTAGTTGCGTTAGCGGCTTCGCACAACGGCGCTCGGGATCGAGCGAGGCGCGAATGCCTTACGGACGGTCGGGCGCGGTCAGGCCGCCGCCCACAGGCAACCCGGCACTGCATCGGGTTATCCCTTAAGGCCATTATCGGGATCGGCCGACGCAATTCGAGTTGTTTTTCAAACACTTAATGTTGTTACAGCGCGAAACATGATGCGTTACAGGTCGCCGGGCCATCCCGGCAGCCGTTTTAAGCGCCAGCATACCATTCGCATGTCACCGTTGAGCAAGACGCGTGCCGCAGCCACGCGCCGGCCCGGGCGGCAGATGCAATGCCCAACGCCTAGCAAGCGCGTGTTGTCATAGTGTGAAAAACATCTATAATCCGACCTCACCGGTGTCGGTGCGTGAAATGCGTTGAATTTACGCACCGATCGATCCCCAAATCCCGCCTGACCTTTCACCTTTCTTTCGAATGGCCCATTTGTAGGGGAAATTCCTACATCATTTATGGATGAATCCGTCAT
>JBEKNG010000399.1:0-5713 GCA_049523075.1 Paraburkholderia sp. | reverse complement strand
GCACGACCACCGGGAGCGCCGGATTCTCTTTCAACAAGACTTCGAGCGACGCCGCGCCATTCATGCCGGGCATATGCAGATCGACGATTGCCAGGTCGTGATCGGCGTCGGGCCGCGCGGCGGCGGCGAGGGTTTCCCAGGTGTCGGCTTCGTCGAATTGCGCATCCGGGTCGAGTCCGCGGAGCAATCCCTTGACGCCCTGGCGGATCAGTTCATGGTCATCGGCCACAAGAAACTTCATGATGTCTCCGCGTGTCGGCCCTGCGCGTTCGTATTTCCCACCGTTTTTTCGCCGATGCCTGACGAGGATGGCGCATTCCCGCCCTGCGCCATCCGTCCCGTCAGGCCGCCTCTGCAAGCGTGGCCTTGTCTACCGCGTGCCTTTCTGGCCGCAAGGCTTATCGTGGACTGCCGGTACGTCGCCACCTGATGTCACGATCATATGCTTGATCGTTGCCAACGGGCGTCTCTCAGGACGCTCGGGCGGGACCTTCGACTCTTGCGCGGATCCCTCCCGGAGCAGCGAACAGCGTCGACGTCGAAAAGGTCTCCTGCGCGGACGGTGGGGCGGCACGGTCGTGCGTTCCGCCGCACGCCGGCTCGCATCCATTCATCTGACGACCGTTGTTGCTGCGGCCTGCTACATAAACGTGCGCGGCCGCCGGATTTTGAAGCGCAGGACGCAAGGTCAAACAATTGCCTCGCCTCCCGCGTGGCCGCATGGCGGCCCGGCCGCGCCTCACTTCACAGCGAAGAGCGTGAAGTTCATCAGGATCTTGAACGCAAAGCCGAGCGACATCGCGCCGCCCACGCCGACGCACCAAAGCGCGATAAACCAGACCCAGCCTGGCAGCGCGCGCCGGCCCGGTGCGGCGCCTTGCAACTGCGGCTTAGTGATAGTGATGTTGGTCGTCATGGCTCACCTTGCCTCGAAATACCCAGTAGCCTAGCGTCGTGTAGGTCAGGATGATCGGAATGATCACCGCCGCGCCCGCGAGGGTGAACATCTGGCTGGAACGCGGCGCGGCCGCTTCCCAGATAGTCATGCTCGACGGGATCGCATACGGCCACAGGCTCACCAGCAACCCAAGATAGCCGATCAGCACGAGTGCGAGCGCCAGCACGAAGGGCGTCTTGTGATGCCGGTCGCGTACCGCCCGATGCATGAAGAAAGCGCACACCGCGACGAGGAACGGCACGGGCAGCAGGCGGTAGAACAGGCCTGTAGCGAACCAGCGCTGCGCGATATTCGGGTCTTGCAGCGGCGTCCAGAGGCTGACCATAGCAATGAAGGCGAGCAGGACGATCGTGAGCGGCCACACGACCCGATGCAGGCGGCGCTGCAGATCGCCTTCCGTTTTGGCGACCAGCCAGCAACAGCCGAGCAGCGCGTAGGTGATGATGAGTCCGAGACCGGTCAACAGACTGAACGGCGTGAGCCAGCCGAAGGCGCTGCCGGCATAGCTGCCGTTCACGACCGGAATGCCCTGCAGGAACGACCCCAGCACGGTGCCCTGGAAGAATGCCGCCCCCGTCGAGCCGCCGATAAACGCCAGATCCCACAGATGTTTGGTCCGGTTCGCCTTGGCGCGCAGTTCGAACGACACGCCACGGAAGATCAGGCAGGCGAGCATGAAAATTAACGGCAGATACAGCGCCGACAACACGGTCGAATAGACCACTGGGAACACGGCGAACAGCCCGGCGCCGCCGAGCACCAGCCAGGTCTCGTTGCCGTCCCAGACGGGCGCGACGGTGTTCATCATCAGATTGCGCTCTTTCTCATCAGGAAAGAACGGAAACACGATGCCGATGCCCAGATCGAAGCCGTCGAGCACCACATACATGAACAGGCCCAGCGCGATGATCGCGGCCCACACTACGGTGACATCCATTTTCTAACCTCGGTATGGTTTGTTTCAGGCTGCGTCGATCAACTGGTCGGCGGCCGACATGGGGCGGCGCGTGGCCCGGCCGGCGAGTGTGCCAGCGAGTGTGCCAGGTGAGGTATCAGGCGCGTCATGCGGCGTCTGGCCGGGCAATGCAGGACCCGAGCGCATCAGCTTGAGCATGTAGTAGATGCCGGTGCCGAACACGAGGAAGTAGACGATCACGAACGCCATCAGCGAAATGCCCACTTGCTGCGTGGTGAGCGGTGACACGGCTTGCGAGGTGCGCAGCACGCCATACACCACCCACGGCTGGCGGCCGGCTTCCGTGGTCACCCAGCCGGCCAGCAGCGTGATGAAGCCGGTTGGCCCCATAGCCACTGCGAGCCTTTGAAACCACTTCGCGTCATACAGCTTGCCGCGCAGGCGCAGCACCCAGGCGGTGATCGACATCACGATCATCAGCATGCCGAGCCCTGCCATCACGCGGAAGCTCCAGAACACGATGGTCGAATCCGGCCGGTCTTGAGGCGGGAACTCCTTCAGGCCGCGGATCTCACCGTCCCAGCTATGCGTGAGAATCACGCTGCCCAGGTGCGGAATCGACACCGCATAGCGGGTGGTCTCGGCCTTCATGTCGGGGATGCCGAACAGATTGAGCGCGGTGCCACCTTTCTCGGTATTCCACAGACCTTCGATGGCCGCGATCTTGGCCGGTTGGTACTTGCGGGTATTGAGACCGTGCTGGTCGCCGACGAAGGCCTGGATAGGCGTGAGGATCAATAGCAGCCAGAGCGCCATGGAGAACATCTTCTTCACGGCCGGGTCGCGCCGGCCTTTGAGCAGATGCCACGCTCCCACGGCGGCGACCACCAGTGCGGCGACGATGAACGCAGCCAGCGCCATATGCGCGAGCCGGTACGGGAACGACGGGTTGAAGACGATCTTGAACCAGTCGAGCGGCACGGCATGGCCGTTCTCGACAGCGAAGCCTTGCGGCGTCTGCATCCAGCTGTTCGACGCGAGAATCCAGAAGGTGGAGATCAGCGTGCCGATGGCGACCATCAGCGTGGCGCCGAAGTGCGCGCGCGGACCCACGCGCTGCCAGCCGAACAGCATGATGCCGAGGAAGCCTGCTTCAAGGAAGAACGCGGTCATGACCTCGTACATCAGCAGCGGCCCGGTGATCGGACCGGCGAAACTGGAGAAGCCCGACCAGTTGGTGCCGAATTCGTAGCTCATCACGACGCCGGAGACGACGCCCATGCCAAAAGCCACTGCAAAGATCTTCGACCAGAACTGACACAGATCTTTGTAGTAGGCCTTACGGGTCTTGAGCCAGCGCCATTCGAGTACTGCGATGAAGTTGGCGAGCCCGATGCTCAGTGCGGGAAAGACGATATGGAACGAAACCGTGAACGCGAACTGGATGCGCGCCAGGTCAAATGCAGAAATTGCGGGTGCGGGATTCATGGCGTTGATGGCGAAAACAACCAACGCGCGTCGACCGCTGTCGGCGCGCACTGCGGTTTGCAGATGGCGCAAGAGTAGGGGAATACGCAGTTTTTTGTTGCGTTGCGACGTGCGTCGAAAAGCCGCGCAAAAAACGCCGATGCGGCGATTTAGAGATGCTAAATCTTTGATCGATATCAAGTTTCTTTCGGCGCGCCGCACACGAAGATACTGCACTCGAAATAAAAACTGCGTCAATACACCGCGCTGCAGCAGGGCTGCTGTGCGCGGCTCGTTTCAAATCACGTCGTGATAACGAGCTTCTTGCCGCACGCTGCGGCATATTTACGCAAGGTGTCGATGGACGGTGAATGCTGACCTGACTCAAGCGATCGCTCGAGCCGCGTGATGGCCGGCGCGTGGGTGCCCATGCGCTCAGCGACTTGCGCCTGGCTCAGCCCGGCGGCGCGACGCGCTGCGAGCATCTGGTCGAGCAGGGCGAATTCTTCGCGATTAAGCCGGTCGTATTCCGCGCGGACTTCGGGGTCCGCCAACGCCAACTTCCGCAGTTCCTTATACGTTGCCACGTTTAATCTCCAGCAATCTTCTACGAGCCATTTCCAACTCGCTTCGCGGCGTGTCTTGCGACTTCTTCAAAAGAGAGTGAAGCCTGACAATCCGACAGTCGACGATCGAGCAATAGAACACTCTGGCAATCCCTTCCGCTCCCTTCAGCCGCATTTCGAAGAGACCGCCGCCCATGGATCTGGTGTGCGGTTCCCCTAGATTCGCAGGTCCGCTCGATACGGGATGCGTCGAGGCCTGCTTTCCTCGGACGTAAGGTCTACCTGCTCCGCCGTAACAAACGGGAGCTTTTTCGCCTTGAGGAACGCTTGAGCAGCGGATATCGTCAGGTCTCTCGTGTGGTCGACCCCGACATGCGAGTGTGGTTCTCGCGGCGTCCCGCTTCAACGCGGTGACGTCGTTTTTTATGCCTTGTTTTTCCAGCGTGTTCTAACGCGCCAGCAAACAGAGCAGCACTCCTGTGCCCAATTGCCACGCTCGGGGCAGATTGGGACGTGTCTGATCGTCCTTTAAGCCTGCGCATGTGATCGTAGGCGTATCCCGATCCGAGTGAGAGAAAGATGAAAAAGTTAGCGGTTCTGACGGTGGTTACCGCTTGCCTGGCTGGACTAGGCGGCTGCGTGACACCAACGTACTCCTATGACCAGATACATACGCGTAACTGGACCCGTGAGAGCATCGACCAACGGTTTCCAGCAGGGACGTCGAAGACGCAGGTGTTGGAAAAGCTTGGAAGTCCGTTCGCCGAGAAATCCGCTGGAAATCTCACCCGATGGGACTACGTCGGTGGCGCATCCGGTCAGTTGCATGTCATGTTCATTTTCAAGAACACGAACCTCATCGAAAAGCGCTTCGAAAACTTTTAACTGTTCGCATCTTCATGATCCTCCGGCACCGCTGTGACGCTGTGCCGGAGTGCTTTCTCCTGGTGGGCGCATCCGCTCGCCGAACTACACCTCACTCCAAAGCTTCCCACCCGTCGCCCAGTTTTCGCGCTTCACGTCAGTAAGAATGATCTCGACCGAGTTCGGCTCGACGCCGAGTGATTCGCAGGTCGCTTTCGTGATGGCTTCGACGAATTCGCGCTTCTGCTCGAGCGTGCGTCCTTCGAAGAGTTCGATATGAAACGTAGGCATGGGATATCTCCGTGGGTTAAGGAATTGGGGTTTGAAAACGAACGAACCAGCACGCGTCAATTGCGATACGAGCCGTCAATGCGGTCCAGCTTGCGCAGCAGCGCGGGCCATTCCAGCGCGCCTTCTACCGCGCCGCCATCATATAGTTGCTCTGCCGTGCGGTCCGCTACTGCGGCGGGCGGCAGCACCAGATCCATGCCGCAGGCCTGCGCCTGCAACTGGATCTCGCATGCCTTGATCAGCGTTGCCATCAGCACGTAGGCCTCCGCGACCGTACGGCCCGCCGTCAAGGTGCCGTGATTGCGCAACAGCATGGCGGGCTTGTCGCCGAGATGGGCGACGAGCCGTTCGCCCTCTGCGGGGCTGAATGCCAGTCCCTCGTACTCGTGATAGGCGAGTTGTTGATGAAAACGCAGTGCGTGCTGCGACGCCGGCAACAATCCCGCGGGCTGCAGCGAAACGGCGATGCCGGCGGTGTTGTGCAGATGCATGACGCAGAACGCATCCGTGCGCGCCGCGTGAACGGCCGCGTGCAGGGCGAAACCCGTCGCATTGACCGGATGCTCGCTGGCTCCGACGATGTTGCCGGCAATGTCGATCTTTACCAGGTTCGAGGCGCAGACCTCGTCGAAGGTGAGACCGAACGGATTG
>JBEKNG010000398.1:0-5714 GCA_049523075.1 Paraburkholderia sp. | reverse complement strand
CTTGATGCAGACGTTCGCACAGATCCCAGCCCACCGAGCCGAGCCCTTGCACCGCCACTGACACGCCGTCGAGCGTCGTGCGCCCGAGCGCCGCTTTCACGGCGGCCAGCAGGCCGACAAACACGCCATACGCGGTGCGCGGCGACGGGTTGCCGCCGTACACGTCGTTGGCGCGCGGAATGCCGCTCACGTAGCGAGTTTCGCCTTGCACGGCGCGCATGTCGTCAGCGGTCGTGCCGACATCCTCAGCGGTGATGTAAATGCCTTCCAGCGATTGCACCAGCCGGCCGAACGCCTTAAACAGCGCTGCGCGGTCTAGGGCTTCGGGGCGGCGCAGGATCACGGCCTTACCGCCGCCGAACGGCAGATCGGCGAGCGCATTCTTGAAGGCCATGCCTTGCGACAGACGCAGCGCGTCGTTGTACGCCTCGTGGTCCGATGCGTATTGCCAGTAACGGCAGCCGCCGAATGCGGGGCCGCGCGCCGTGCTGTAGACGGCAACGATGGCTTGCAATCCGGAAGCGGCGTCAGTGGCGAGCACGATGCGCTCATGGGCAGGTTCGCCATGCAGTCCAAAAAGCGTGCCGGCAGCGGTGGTCGTCAGTCGGTCCATCAGTATTCCTTCCTTGTGGGCGGAGAATTCAACGTCCGCGCGAAGCGATGGCTTCGCGCCTGGCCGCATGCGGTCCGGATCGCGGCAGCATGCGGAGTACGAGCGAGGCGCAGAGTGCATGGTGCGGGTGCGCCTCGACCGCAAGAGTGTATGCGGCCAATTCGGGTGATTTCTTCTGTTTATCTGGCATCATGCGAGCCGCGGCAGAAGTAATGACCATCGAATCTACAAATTACAGATGATTCGTCTCCCCTACGCCGCGCCCGGGGTGAGCCATTGGAGGACAACATGAAGCTCGACACGATCGATCAGCGGATCCTGCGCGAACTACGCAGCGACGGCCGCCTGTCCAACGCCAAACTGGCCGAGCGCGTCGGCCTCTCGGCGACGCCGTGCTGGAACCGGGTGCGCGCGCTCGAAGACGCCGGCGTGATCGAAGGCTATGCGGCGCTGCTCAATCAGAAAGCGCTGGGCTTGCCCGACACTGTCATCATTGAGGTGACGCTCGACAAGCACGACGAACGCACGCTGGAGCGTTTCGGTCAGGCGCTGGCGGATCTGCCGGAGGTGGTCGAAGCCTTCCTCGTGTCGGGCGAGTACGACTATCTGATCAAGGTGGCGGTAGCGGGCACCGAAGGGTATGAGTCGTTCCTGCGCCGCAAGCTGTACCGGCTGCCGGGCTTTCAGAACAGCCGCTCGATCTTTGCGTTGCGCTGCCTGAAGCGATCCGTTTCGGTCGATCCGTAAGGACCTTGAAGGGATTGCGAAACCGCCGGCCCGAACCGGTGCACGCACTGCACCAGGATGCGGTAGACCATTTCCTCTAGTTTTGGTGTTTACAAAAACGCAAATTCTTTCGGCGTGATATAAGCGCGATACCCTTTTGACCGCGCAGGTATCTATGGATGCCTGAGCACCGTCGGCGTTTCCAGTCCAATGCGTCTGCTGCATCGGATTCAATGGTGCCTCCGACCGATCGACGGGGATCGAGCCGCGCTTTGGCACGCCTTCTGCTTAGTGTGCCGTCGCCTCAAACCAGCGTGCTGCCGACACAATTGGCCTTGCGTGCTGATGGGACTTTCGATAACGAATGTTGCGCGCCAACGGCAAAACGCTTGCCGGACAACGCGCATGACTGCTGGCGCACGGCTCGTGCGTCGAATGCGCAGATCGTCCATGCTTGTGGCTTCAATGACAGGAAGAATCGTAAGTGAAACGTATGCAAGTGGTATCGGCCGCCGGGCGACCAAACGGCGGTACCCCCATCAAGATGTGGCAAGACCTTCAGCCATCCATGACTGCGATGGCAGCGCGGCACTCAGATACGAGCGAGCCGCCGACGCGCACTGCAGCACACGTTCGATCGGCCCGCGAGCTTGCGCGCCACCCTCTGTCGCCTGACATCTCATTCCCCTTCAAACGCCCACGGCCCCCTGCGGCCTGGGACGGTTCGCCGTCCGATCTCCCGTGAACCTCGTCGTGCTGCTACGACGCCGGACTTTCCTCTACGTGCTCCCTCGTGCTGTGTCACGGGGCGCGGTTTGCTCCTGAACCTCTTCTTCTAAACAGGCCATGAAACTGTCGCATTCCCTTACCGCGGTGCTCTCAGCGATCACGCTCACCTTCGCCGGCGCAGCGTCGGCGGTCACGGTGCCGCCCGGCACCTCTCTCGCCGCCAAGCAGGAATTGACGCGACAGGTGCCAACCGAAGTCGAATCGCTCGATCCCGCGCATATCGAATCGTGGACAGGCGACACCATCGGCCTCGACCTGTTCGAAGGCCTCACCCGCATCAGCGCCGCGGGCGCGGTCGTGCCGGGCGTTGCGGAGTCGTGGACGCGTACTGCGCCCGACACCTGGGTGTTCAAGCTGCGTCATGACGCGAAGTGGAGCAATGGCCAGCCGGTCACCGCGGCAGATTTCATCTACTCGTGGCAGCGCGTGCTCGATCCGAAGACGGGCTCGAAATATACGATCCTGCTGGAATTCGTGAAGGGCGCAAAGGCGATCCTCGCAGGCAAGGCGCCGCTCACGTCGCTGGCCGCGCGGGCAGTCGACCCGTACACGCTCGAGGTCAAGACTGAAGTTCCGGCCGCTTTCTTCACCGAACTGACCGCCATGCCGGCCATGGCACCGGTGAACAAGGCAACCGTGGACAAGTTCGGGGATAGCTGGACCCGCCCGGGGAACCTCGTGAGCAACGGTCCGTACACGCTGACCGACTGGGAACCGAACAACCGCATCGTGATGGTCAAGGACAACAACTACTGGAACGCGCAACACGTGGTGATCACGAAAGTCACCTACGTGCCGGTAGAAAGCGACGAGACGGCGATGCGCATGTACCAGTCCGGCCAGATCGACTACACCTATTCGATCCCGTCGGGCATCTACGCCCAGGTCAGCAAGCAGTTCGGCAAGGAGCTCCAGACCGGCGTGCAGCTTGCGACGTACTTCTATAGCCTGAACAACAGCGATCCTGCATTCCATGACCCGCGTGTGAGACAGGCGCTTTCGATGGTGATCGACCGTGATCTGCTCACCTCGAAACTCACTCAGGCGGGCGAAGTGCCGATGTACGGGCTGATCGCCAAAGGCACCAAGGGTGCCGCCGTCTACACTCCCGACTGGGCGAGCTGGCCGATGGCCAAACGGGTGGATTATGCGCGCGGCCTGCTGAAAGCAGCCGGCTATTCGGATGCACACCCGCTCACCTTCACGCTGACCTACAACACGAACGACCTGCACAAGAAAGTAGCGCTCTTCTCCACCTCGGAATGGCGCACCAAGCTGGGCGTGAATGCGAAGCTGGAGAACGTCGAATACAAGGTGCTGCTAAGCGAACGCCATGCGGGCAAGGTGCAAGCCTCGCGCGACGGCTGGTTCGTCGACTACAACGACGCGATGTCGTACTTCGATCAGCTCCGCTGCGGTGGCGTGCAGAACGACCTGCATTTCTGCGACCCGAAGGTCGACGCCCTGGTCGATCAGGCCAACGCACAACTCGACGACCAGAAACGCACTGCGTTGCTCACGCAGGCCCATAATCTGGCCATGAGCGAAACGCCGCTGATCGCCCTGTTCCAGTACTCGGCGGACCGGCTCGTGAAGCCGTATGTGGGTGGCTACCAGCCGACCAACTATGTCGATCAGCGTGCCTCGCAGGACATGTACCTGCTGGCGCACTAAGCCCTGACCACCGTGCCCCTGACCTCTGAATGCTGAAGTAACGGAATCCGCCATGCTCGCCTACGCGCTGCGCCGCACCCTATGGGTCATTCCAACCGTTCTTGCCGTGATTACGGTGTGCTATCTGATGTTGCACGCGACGCCCGGCGGTCCGTTCGACACCGAAAAGCACCTGTCCGCGGCCACCCTCGCAAATCTCAATGCGAAGTATCACCTCGACCAGCCGCTCTGGAAGCAGTACCTGCTGTATCTGAATGCGCTGCTGCATGGCGACCTCGGGCCGTCGGTCCGCTACGTCGACTGGTCGGTGAATGATCTGGTGAGCAAGGCGTTGCCGGTGAGTCTCGGCGTGGGCGGCCTCTCGGTGCCGATCGCGCTGGTGATCGGCGTGCTGCTCGGCACCGCAGCCGCCGTGCGCCGCGACGGCATCACTGATCGCATCGTGATGCTGCTCGGCAACGTCGGCAATGTGATTCCGCCGTTCGTGCTTGGTCCGATACTGGTGTGGGTGTTTGCGATTCTGCTCAAGCGATCCGATGGTCACGGCTGGCTGCCTGCGGGCGGCTGGGGCGACGGTGGATGGCGCTATCGCGTGCTGCCGATGGCGCTGCTGGTGATCATCAACGTTTCGTCGATTGCGCGGGTGATGCGCGGCAGCATGATCGAAGTGCTGTCGGGCAACTTCATCCGTACCGCACGTGCGAAGGGCATGCCCGGTCACGTGATCGTGCTGCGGCATGCGCTTAAACCCGCCTTGATGCCGGTGGTATCGCTGCTCGGCTCAATCTGCATTTCGTCGATTACCGCCGCCGTGGTCACGGAGTCGGTGTTCGCGCTGCCGGGTCTCGGCCAACTGGTGGTGGACGGCGCCATTAACCGCGACTACACGCTGGTGCTCGGGCTCGTGGTGCTTACGACCGTCACGGCCGTCGTGTTCAACCTGCTCGTCGATCTGGCGTACGCGTGGCTCGACCCGCGCATCCGCTACTGAGATTGCGTGAACGGATGCCGTTTTGATCATCGAATTACGATAAAGACACCATGAACACCTCCCCTTCCACTACTGCGCCCACGGCTGCCGCCGCCCCGCGGCGCTCGCGCAGTCCGCTCGAACTTGCCTTCAGGCATTTTCTGCGCAACCGCGCCGCGCTCGTCAGCCTCGTGATCCTCGGGCTGATCATCATTGCCTGTTTTGTCGGCCCGCTGTTTCTGTCCAACGATCCCACCGCCAACGACTGGGGTGCGATCAGCATCCCACCCACGCTGTCGGGCCAGCACTGGTTCGGTACCGACGAGCTCGGCCGCGATTTGCTGGTGCGTACACTCGCCGGTGGACGCGTGTCGCTTGAGGTCGGACTGCTCGGCACGCTGGTGTCGGGCTTGATCGGCGTCGCGTGGGGCGCCACCGCCGGCTACATCGGCGGACGTACCGATGCGGTGATGATGCGTATCGTCGACATGATGTATGCGATTCCCTACATGCTGATCGCCATCCTGATGATGACGCTGCTCGGCCGCGCGTTCTACCTGGTGGTGCTGACGATCAGTGCGTTTTCATGGCTCGACATGGCGCGGGTGGTACGTGGCCAGACGTTGTCGCTGCGCACCCGCGAATTCATCGACGCGGCGCGCGCCACCGGCGTGAGCACGCCGGGGATCATCCTGCGGCATATCGTGCCGAACCTGCTCGGCGTGGTGGTGGTGTATGCGACGGTCACGGTGCCGGGCATCGTACTGACCGAATCCGTGCTGTCGTTTCTCGGCCTGGGCGTGCAGGAACCGATGACGAGCTGGGGCGTGCTGATCAACGACGGCGCGCAAAAACTGGAGTCGATGCCGTGGCTGCTGCTGTGCCCGGCGGTGATGCTATGCGTCACGCTGTACTGCGTGAACTTTGTCGGCGACGGGCTGC
>JBEKNG010000397.1:0-5716 GCA_049523075.1 Paraburkholderia sp. | reverse complement strand
GTAAAACCGCGCGCAATCAGTCTTCCTTCGCGCGGGTAGCGTTCGCCTCGTCGATCAGGCGCGACATCTCCACCGCCTGTTCGATGGTCTTGTCATAGTGGAAATGCAGCGTCGGCACCGTGTGGATATGCAGGCGCTTGAACAGCTGATTGTGCAGATGGCCGGCCGCGTGCTGCAGCGCTTCAAGCGTCTGCTGCGGGTCGCCCGTCAGCGTCGTGAAGTAGACCTTGGCGTGCGCGTAGTCCGGCGTCAGTTCGACGCTCTGGATCGTGACGAGGCCGATGCGCGGGTCCTTGACCTCGCGCAGCAGCTCGGACAGGTCGCGCTGGATCTGATCGGCGATCTGCACGTTGCGATTGGGAGAAGTACGTTTCTTAGGCATGGTGAATCCGTGATCCGCTCTGGCGGATAGCAATGAGGTTCGCGTCGCGGCAGCGGGGGCCGCAAGCACACGCAAGCGCAAACGCAAACGCAGGCACAAAAACAAGGGGCGGAGCGAGGCGCCAAGCGCCCGCCCCGCCCCTTCAGCGTTGCGCCTGAATTACAGCGAACGCGCGACTTCGGTAACTTCGAAGACTTCGAACTGATCGCCTTCGACGATGTCGTTGAAGTTCTTGATCGACATACCGCACTCGAAGCCCTGACGCACTTCCTTGACGTCGTCCTTGAAGCGCTTGAGCGAATCGAGCTCGCCGGTATGAATCACGACGTTGTTGCGCAGCACGCGCACCGACGACGAGCGCTTGACGAAGCCGTCCGTGACCATACAACCGGCCACTGCACCGATCTTCGGTACCTTGAAGACCTGACGCACTTCGACCATACCGGTCACGACTTCGCGCTTCTCCGGAGCCAGCATGCCCGACATCGCAGCCTTCACTTCATCCACAGCGTCATAGATGATGTTGTAGTAGCGAATGTCGATACCATTGGATTCCGCCAGCTTGCGCGCCTGGGCATCCGCCCGGGTGTTGAAGCCGATGATGACCGCTTTCGATGCCGTTGCCAGGTTGACGTCGTTTTCGCTGATGCCGCCAACCGCGCCGTGCACGATCTGAACACGCACTTCGTCCGTGGACAGCTTTAGCAGCGATTGCACCAGCGCTTCCTGCGAACCTTGCACGTCGGCCTTGACGATAAGCGGCAGGTACTGCACTTCGCCTTCGCCCATCTGTTCCAGCATGTTCTCGAGCTTGGCGGCCTGTTGCTTGGCCAGCTTGACGTCGCGGAACTTGCCTTGACGGAACAATGCGACTTCACGCGCCTTGCGGTCGTCCGGCATGACGATGACTTCTTCGCCAGCCTGCGGCACTTCCGACAGACCTTGAATCTCAACCGGGATCGACGGACCGGCCGACTTGGTCGGCTTGCCGGTTTCGTCGAGCATGGCGCGCACGCGGCCATAGGCGCTGCCTGCCAGCACGACATCACCACGGTTCAGCGTGCCAGACTGGACCAGGATCGTTGCAACCGGACCCTTACCCTTATCGAGCTTCGCTTCAATGACGAGACCCTTGGCCGGCGCATCGATCGGTGCCTTCAGTTCCAGCACTTCGGCTTGCAGCAACACGTTCTCGAGCAGGTCGTCGATGCCCGCGCCGGTCTTCGCCGACACCGCCACGAACGGCGATTCGCCACCGTACTCTTCCGGCACGACACCTTCCGCGACGAGTTCCTGCTTGACGCGGTCCAGATTCGCATCCGGCTTGTCGATCTTGTTAATGGCGACGACGAGCGGCACGCCACCTGCCTTCGCATGGGCAATCGCTTCCTTCGTCTGCGGCATCACGCCGTCGTCGGCTGCGACCACCAGAATCACGATGTCAGTTGCCTTGGCACCGCGAGCACGCATGGCCGTGAAGGCCTCGTGACCCGGCGTGTCGAGGAACGTGATCACGCCGCGCGGCGTTTCCACGTGATAGGCACCGATGTGCTGCGTAATCCCGCCCGCTTCACCGGCTGCCACCTTGGCGCGACGGATGTAGTCGAGCAGCGAGGTCTTGCCGTGGTCGACGTGACCCATCACGGTCACGACCGGCGGACGCGGCAGCGATTCTGCGTCGGAGGCTTCGCCGCCTTCGACCAGCATCGCTTCCGGATCGTCCAGCTTGGCCGCAACCGCGTGGTGACCCAGTTCTTCGACGATGATCATCGCCGTTTCCTGGTCCAGCATCTGGTTGATCGTGACCATCTGGCCGAGCTTCATCATCGACTTGATGACTTCCGATGCCTTCACGGCCATCTTGTGAGCCAGATCCGCAACCGTAATCGTTTCCGGCACATGCACTTCCCGCACGATCGGTTCGGTCGGTGCCTGGAATGTGGTGTTCTGATCCTGATGCTTGCCGCGACCCTTCGGGCCACCGCGCCAACCGCGATCGACACCGCCGCTCGTATCGCCACGCGTCTTGATGCCGCGGCGCTTCGCTGCGTCGTCCTGCCAGCCGCCCTTGCCTGCGCCCGGCTTCTTCTTGTCGCCAGCCGACGGTGCCGTCGTAGCAGCCGGTGCTGCCGCAGCCGGCTTCTTCGCCGCCGGACGGGCCGGCGCTGCGCCTTCCGGACGGGCCGGCTTGTGCAGCGTACCCTTGGCTTCCGCAGCCTTGGGGGCTTCAGCGGGCTTGGCCACTGGCGCCGGTTCCGGTGCCTTCACCTGGGCCTTGCGCGGCGTGCTCATCATCTCGCGAATCGCAGCGGCTTCAGCCTCTGCCTTTGCACGGCGCTTGCTGACTTCTTCCTGCTCGGCGCGCGTCTTTTCTGCGGCCAGACGCGCTGCGTCTTCCGCCTTCTTCGCGGCTTCGCGTTGCGCGGCACGTTCTGCTGCCGCACGTTCGTCGTCCTGCTCGCTTGCGGCAGCCGGTGCGGCGGCGGGCTGGGCAACTTGCACAACCTGCTCGGCCTTCTTCTGCGCGACCGCTTCCGCTGCAACCGCCGCACGCTTCTTCGCCGCTTCCTCTTCCGCACGGCGACGCTCGGCTTCAGCAGCCTGCTCACGTGCCTGGCGCTCTGCCTCTTCGCGCTCGAGCTGCTCCTGACGGGCCTTCAGCTCCTGAGCCTGCTTTTCGAGCAGTTCAGCTTCGTGACGCGCTTCTTCCTCGCGACGCTGAAGTTCCAGGTCGTCCGTATCGGTGTCGGCCTCGGCCACATGATTCGATGCATCGCCGCCTTCGCCACCCGCTTCGTCGCGGCGGACGAACGTGCGCTTCTTGCGCACCTCGACCTGAATGGTACGAGCCTTACCCGTCGCGTCGGATTGCTTGATTTCCGACGTATGCCGTTTCGTCAGCGTGATCTTGCGCTTGTCCGCATCAGTCGAGCCGTGAGACTTGCGCAAGTGGTCGAGCAGACGCGCCTTGTCCGTCTCGGACAGGGTGTCGTCTTCGCTCGCTTTTGTGACGCCTGCTGCCTGAAGCTGCTCAAGGAGCACGCCTGCAGGCATTTTCAGTTCCGCGGCAAATTGGGCTACGTTGTTACTCGCCATTCATTCCTCTTAATGCAAGGACCGATTCCTTGCGGTTAGCATCTTGTCATGCGGCCTGACGGCCGCTTCAATTTAGTGCGCCATGGTCATTTCTCACTGGAACCAATGTTCACGTGCTTTCATGATCAACGCCTTAGCGGCATCCTCTTCCATCGCGGTCATCTCGACCAATTCATCTACAGCCAGCTCGGCCAGATCGTCACGCGTATGAATCTGGTGTTCCGCCAGCTTGGCGAGCAGGTCGGCGTCGATGCCGTCCAGGCTCTTCAGGTCGAGTGCGACATTCTCAACCTTTTCTTCGTTCGCGATCGCCATCGTCAACAACGCATCGCGTGAGCGATTACGCAGTTCGTGAACGGTGTCTTCGTCGAACGCTTCGATCTCGAGCATCTCGTTGAGCGGCACATAAGCGATCTCTTCGAGACTCGTAAAGCCTTCGTCGATCAGGATGTCAGCCACTTCTTCGTCGACATCGAGACGCGCCATGAACAGGTCACGCAGTACACCGCGTTCCTGATTCTGCTTTTGCGCAGATTCGTCCGGCGTCATGATATTGATCTGCCAGCCGGTGAGTTCGCTGGCAAGACGCACATTCTGGCCGCTGCGGCCGATTGCGACCGCCAGTTCGTTTTCGTCGACGACGACGTCCATCGAATGCTTTTCTTCATCGACGACGATCGACTGCACGGCTGCCGGCGCGAGCGCGCCGATCACAAACTGGGCGGGATCCTCCGACCATAGCACGATGTCGACGTTTTCGCCACCGAGCTCGTTGCGCACGGCCTGCACGCGCGAACCGCGAATGCCGACGCAGGTGCCGATCGGATCAATGCGCTTGTCGTACGCGATTACGCCGATCTTGGCGCGCACGCCCGGATCACGCGCGGCCGCCTTGATTTCGAGCAGGCCCTGCTCGATTTCCGGCACTTCCATCTCGAACAGCTTCATCAGGAACTCAGGCGCCGTACGCGAAAGTTCGATCTGCGGACCGCGAGCGGTGCGATCGACCTTGGCGATGTAAGCGCGCACACGGTCGCCCACGCGCAGGTTTTCCTTCGGAATCAGCTGGTCGCGGCGCAAGAGCGCTTCGACACGGCCCGACTCGACGATGAAATTCCCCTTGTCGAGGCGCTTGACCGTACCGGTCATGATGTTCTCGCCGCGCTCCAGGAAGTCGTTCAGGATCTGCTCGCGTTCGGCGTCGCGCACCTTCTGCAGGATCACCTGCTTGGCGGCCTGCGCGCCGATACGGCCAAATTCGATCGACGGCACCGGCTCTTCGATGTAGTCGTCCAGCTGCGCGTCAGCCTTTTGCTCACGTGCTTCGAACAGCAGGATTTCCTGATCCGGCTCTTGCAGACCGGCTTCGTCCGGCACCACTTTCCAGCGGCGAAACGTTTCGTGCTCGCCGCTTTCACGGTCGATCTGGACGCGGATGTCCGCATCTTCTTCGAAGAGTTTCTTGGAGGCCGAAGCGAGAGCCGCTTCAAGCGCGGCAAATACCACGTCTTTGTCGACGTTCTTCTCGCGTGCCAGCGCATCCACCAGCATCAACACTTCGCGACTCATTGTTTGCGGCTCCTAAAGTCAAACTTCGGAACGAGGCGTGCTTTATCGATGTCCGCGAGCGTGAAATCGAGCATCGCGGCGCCTTCCTTCCCTTCAAATTCCAGACCGATCGTTTCGCCTTGCGGAGCATGCAGGATGCCCCGGTACGATTTCCGTCCGTCCAATGGCTTTTTCAATGTAATGGCCACTTCGCTGCCTGCGAAGCGTTCGAAATCCGCCAGTTTTTTTAGCGGGCGGTCGAGGCCGGGCGACGACACTTCAAGCCGCTCGTAATCGATATTTTCGACCGTCAGAACGTGCTGGAGCTGACGCGTGACCTTTTCGCAGTCTTCAATTGCGATGCCGGCCGGCTGGTCAATATAAATACACAGCATGCCGTGCCCGGTGCGCTCAAGGTCGACGAGCTCGTAGCCGAGACCCACGACCGTGGTTTCAATCAGTTCCGTCAGTTGCACAGTGCCCTCTAAGATGTTCGCGCGGCAAGCCTGCCGGTTTTACCTGCAAACAACCTGCGGGCCGCGCGCCAAGCCGGCGCACGTTCCTGCTACCCGAGATGCCGAACCACAAACGAAGCGGCAAAAAAAAATGGGCGAAACGCCCATCATCTTATTGCCGGTGGTCGCATCTGAGCCGCACGTGAAAGCCGCACGCCCAGCGACTCTGCGATTG
>JBEKNG010000396.1:0-5734 GCA_049523075.1 Paraburkholderia sp. | reverse complement strand
CCATTCGCGGATGCCCCGGCTGAGCCCTCCGCAGCCAGCGGCTTCCCGCGCGACGCGCTCGACGCATTCGGCAGCCTCGATTTGGGCTTGCCGCCGCGCATCGAGCCCGACACTTCCCTGTCGCCGCCACCCTCGCTTTCCACGCAACCGGTTGTCGAACCCGAGATCACGGCCCAGCACGCGGTCCCGCAGCAACCGCCCGCGCCTCGCCACGCCGCCGACGAAATCAACGCCGGCACAGCAGGCTCGGCAGCAGTCGCTGGCTTGGGCGCGGCGCACTTCGGCGCGCTGAATCTGGACTTCGATCTGGAGTTGCCGCCAAGCCCTGCGCAGCCGCTGCCGTCGTTCACGCCGCAGGACCTCGTCAGGATTGCTCGCAACAAGCTCGATCTGGCCTCCGAATACATCGAGCTGGGCGATCTGGCTGGCGCGCGGGCGCTGATCCACGAAGTTATCGAAGCGAACGACGCCGCTACGCGCACCGAAGCGCGCGCGTTGCTGTCGACGCTGGCGCCCCTGTCGTAATGCCTGCCGTGACGCGGATTGCGCTAGGGATCCAGTACGACGGTTCGGCCTTTTGTGGCTGGCAATCGCAGCCGCACGGCAAGACGGTTCAGGGCGCGCTCGAACGGGCGCTGCGCGAGTTCGCGCAGACGCCGCTGCAGACGGTCGTGGCCGGTCGTACGGATACCGGCGTGCACGGCCTCGGCCAGGTGGTGCATTTCGACACCGAACTTGATCGGACGGATTTCTCGTGGGTGCGCGGCACCAACGCGTTTCTGCCGAAGACGGTTGCGGTGCAGTGGGCCAAGCCGATGCCGGAGACATTCCACGCACGCTTCTCGGCGTTCGAGCGGACCTATTACTACGCGCTCTATGTCCACCCGGTGCGCTCGCCGATGCTGGCCGCCCGCGCCGGCTGGGTGCATACGCCGCTGGACGTCGAGGCGATGCGCGCCGCGACCGCTTATCTGATCGGCGAACACGACTTTTCTGCGTTCCGCTCGTCGGAATGCCAGGCCAAGACGCCGGTCAAGCATCTTTATCAGATCGACGTGCGGCAGCAGGGCGACTTCATCCACTTCCGTTTTCGCGGCAACGCGTTTCTGCATCACATGGTACGTAACCTGATGGGCTGCCTGGTGGCGATCGGGCGCGGGCGCCACCCGGCCACGTGGATGGCCGAGGTGCTGGCGAGCCGCGATCGCAACCAGGCGGCGCCCACTTTCATGCCTGACGGTCTGTATCTCGCGCAGGTGGGCTATCCTGACGAATTCGCCGTGCCCGCTGCGCAGTTGGGTAGCGTGCCGTGGAGCAACGTATGGACCGAGTCAGCGGAATCATGAATTCAACGACCACACCGAATCAGCCGGCCGCCGCCGGCATGACCCAGCAGCAGGACACACCGCACGCCGCGTCGCCACGTCGGACCCGCATCAAATTGTGCGGGCTGTCGAAACCCGAGGACGTGGCGCACGCGATCGACCTCGGCGCGGACGCAATTGGCATCGTGTTCTATCCGCCCAGCCCGCGCTCGGTCAGCGTCGCGCAGGCGCTTGAACTGGTGCGGGACGTGACGCCGTTCGTGTCGGTGGTCGGGTTGTTCGTGAATGCGTCGCCCGCATGGATCCGCGAGGTGGTCAGCAATATTCCGCTCACCTTGCTACAGTTCCATGGCGACGAGACGCCCGACCAGTGCGAGGCGCTCGCCAACGTTGCGGGTTTGCCTTGGTTGCGCGCTTTGCGTGTAGGGGCTGATACTCAGCAAGCCGATTTGGTAAAATCGGCGCTTAACTATGCAGCAGCCAGCGGCCTTCTGTTTGACACCCATGTGGAAGGCTATGGCGGCGGCGGGAAGGTTTTCGATTGGTCACTTATTCCAGCAGAACTCGCGCGTCGGGCCGTTTTGAGTGGTGGGTTGAACGCGCAAAACGTCAGTGATGCGATTCATCGCTTGCGCCCGTATGCGGTCGATGTCTCGAGCGGCATCGAAGTATTGGGCGCCAAGGGCGTCAAAGATCGCGCCCGGATGGCGGCGTTCGTTCGCGCAGTGCGCGCGGCGGACGAAGAGTGATTCAGTCGGCGCAGGCTTCGAACGAAGCCGCCCGGCACACTGAGAAGAGTGACACCATGTATAACTTGCCCGATGAACGAGGCCATTTCGGCCAATTTGGCGGCGTGTTCGTCGCTGAAACGCTAGTCCACGCACTCAATGAGCTGCGTGAAGCCTACGAGAAATTCCAGAAAGATCCCGAGTTCGTCGCCGAATATGAGCGCGAGTTGAAGTATTTCGTCGGCCGTCCGTCCCCCATTTACCACGCCAAGCGCTGGAGCGAATTGCTGGGTGGCGCGCAGGTGTTCCTCAAGCGCGAGGATCTGAACCATACCGGTGCCCACAAGATCAACAACGTAATCGGCCAGGCGCTGCTGGCCAAACGCATGGGCAAGCCGCGCGTGATCGCAGAAACCGGCGCGGGCCAGCACGGCGTCGCCACGGCGACGATCGCTGCACGCTTCGGCATGGAATGCGTGATCTACATGGGCTCGGAAGACGTGCGCCGCCAGGCCGCCAACGTCTATCGGATGAAACTGCTGGGCGCGACGGTCGTGCCGGTCGAGTCGGGTTCGAAAACGTTGAAGGACTCGCTCAACGAAGCCATGCGCGACTGGGTCACCAACGTCGAAGACACCTTCTATATCATCGGCACGGTCGCGGGTCCGCATCCGTATCCGATGATGGTGCGCGATTTCCAGCGTGTGATCGGCGACGAATGCAAGGTGCAGATGCCCGAACTGGTCGGCCGTCAGCCGGACGCGGTGATCGCGTGCGTGGGCGGTGGATCGAACGCAATGGGGATCTTTTACCCGTATATCGACGATAAATCGGTGCAGTTGATAGGCGTTGAAGCCGCCGGCGACGGCCTCGACACGGGCCGTCACGCGGCCTCGCTGATCGGGGGCAGCCCGGGTGTGCTGCATGGCAATCGTACCTACCTGCTGCAGGACGAAAACGGCCAGATCATCGAGACGCATTCGGTATCGGCTGGCCTGGATTATCCGGGCGTCGGGCCCGAGCACGCCTGGTTGCACGAAAGTGGCCGTGCGCAATACGTCGGCATCACCGACGAAGAAGCGCTCGAGGCGTTCCACGATTGCTGCCGGATCGAAGGCATCATTCCGGCGCTCGAATCGAGTCACGCGCTGGCCTACGCGGCCAAACTTGCGCCGACCTTGCCGAAGGACAAATACCTTCTGGTGAATCTGTCGGGACGCGGCGACAAGGACATGCACACGGTCGCTGAGCGATCGGGTATCACGTTCTGAGCGCCGCGACGATGCGCGACGAGTTCGATGAGCCGCAACCGGCGATAGACGGCGCCGAGGCCGGAACGGCTGAGGTTGAGATGGCCCAAGCCGAAACGGCTGAAGTTGAGACGACCCAGGCCGAAACGGCCCAGATCGAAGCGACTGAAGCGCCTGTATCGGCGCTTTCGGTGGTTTTGCCTGTGGTGCCCGCCGGTATTCAGCTCTTGAACCGCGATTTTCTGACTGATGTGGCGAACCTGCCGGATGGTTCGATCGACCTGATCCTTGCCGACCCGCCTTATGGGCTTGGCAAAGACTACGGCAACGACTCCGATATGCGCTCAGGCGAAGACTTTATCGCCTGGACGCGTAGCTGGCTTGAGCTGGCGATCCCGAAGCTCAAACCCTCCGGTTCGCTGTACGTCTTCTGCACGTGGCAATACGCGCCGGAGATCTTCTGCTTCCTGAAGACGCGTCTCACGATGGTCAACGAGATCATCTGGGACCGGCGCGTACCGAGCATGGGCGGCACCACCCGCCGATTCACGTCCGTGCATGACAACATCGGTTTTTTCGCGGTCTCGAAGGACTACTACTTCGATCTCGATCCCGTCCGCATCCCGTACGATGCTGTCACGAAGAAGGCGCGTTCGCGCAAGTTGTTCGAGGGTAGCAAGTGGCTGGAGCTCGGCTATAACCCGAAGGATGTCTGGTCGGTGTCGCGGCTGCATCGGCAACATGCCGAACGCGTCGATCATCCGACCCAGAAACCTCTGGAAATCGTCGAGCGCATGGTGCTCGCGAGCTGCCCGCCGGGCGGCCGCGTGCTTGACCCTTTCATGGGTAGCGGCACCACCGCGGTCGCTTGCGCACGGCAAAAGCGCGAATTCGTCGGCTATGAAATTAATGAAAGTTACTGCGCGATAGCGCGTGAACGCGTCAGCGCAGCCGCGCAGGGTGCGCTAAACCAAACCGTCGCGCCCGCGCCGTCCGTGCCCGCTGAAACCTGAGCAAGGTGCTTTGGTGCGTCGAATCGCGCCAAAACTACGCTCAAGCGGCAACGATCGGCAACTAACGCGCAGCTAACTATTTCGAGAAAATGTCCATGTCCCGTATCAAGAGCACATTTGCAGCTTTGGCTGCGCAGGGTAAGAAAGGGCTGATCCCGTTCATGACGGCTGGCGATCCGGATCCGGCCCGCACCGTCGAATTCATGCACGCGCTCGCCGACGGCGGCGCGGATGTGATCGAGCTCGGCGTGCCGTTCTCGGATCCGATGGCCGACGGCCCGGTGATCCAGGCCTCGTCGGAACGCGCTTTGGCGCACGGCGTCTCGCTGCGCCGCGTGCTGGCCGACGTGAAGCAATTCCGTCAGCGCGACGAAAAGACGCCAGTGGTACTGATGGGCTATGCCAATCCGATCGAAAGGATGGGCGTTGACGCGTTCGCGTCAGCGGCGCAGGACGCCGGCGTCGACGGCGTACTGGTGGTCGATTACCCACCGGAAGAGTCAGTCATCTTTGCCGAAAAGATGCGATCTTCCGGGATTGATCCGATTTTCCTCCTTGCACCCACGTCGACCAACGAACGCATCGCCGAAGTCGGAAAGATCGCGAGTGGGTACGTCTACTATGTGTCGCTGAAGGGCGTCACCGGAGCGGCAAATCTGGACGTTTCCAGCATCGCGAGTAAAATCCCGGCCATCAAGTCGCGCGTTCCCCTGCCGGTGGGCGTCGGTTTTGGCATCCGTGACGCCCAGACGGCGCGTTTGGTGGCCGAAGTTTCCGATGCCGTCGTGATCGGCAGCCGTATCGTGCAATTGCTCGAAAAAACCACGCCTGACGCGGCCGCCGAAACTCTCACCAGTTTCATCGCGGAAGTGCGCGAAGCGCTGGACAGCATTGGCGCGACCGCCCGATAACCGTTACTTTTTGTCTGCTGTAAGCTGCGCGGCGGGGTTCAGCCCCGCCGTCGCGCGTACCGAAGACCTTGGAAGGAATCAACATGAGCTGGCTCGACAAGCTGCTGCCGCCCAAAATCAAACAAACTGATCCGAAAAACCGTAAGGGGATTCCGGAAGGCCTGTGGATCAAGTGCCCGTCGTGCGAAGCGGTGCTGTACCGCAACGACGTCGAGGCCAATCTGCATGTTTGCCCGAAGTGCGACCATCACATGCGCATTGGCGCACGTGACCGGCTCGACGGCCTGCTCGATCCGGAAGGCCGCTACGAAATCGGCCAGGAAATCCTGCCGGTCGACGCGCTCAAGTTCAAGGACAGCCGCAAGTACCCGGATCGCCTGAAAGAGGCGATCGAAGAGACCGACGAAACCGACGCCATGGTCGTCATGGGCGGCGCAATCCACACGCTGCCGTGTGTGGTGGCCTGCTTCGAGTTCTCGTTTATGGGCGGCTCGATGGGCTCGGTGG
>JBEKNG010000395.1:0-5743 GCA_049523075.1 Paraburkholderia sp. | reverse complement strand
ACGCGTGATCTGGGCGGCACGGCAACCACGGCACAAGTGACAGCGGCTGCCTGCGCGTTCATCGAGAAAGCCGCCGTGCCCCGCGCCAACGCTGCGTAAGCACCTGAAGACATCCGCGCGCGGTTGAATCCTGCCCCTAAGCGTCCGCCTCGCCTCATGACGGACGCGGACGAGGCGGGCGGACTGTCCGTCTCACCCTGACGCGACGAGCACGCCGCAGCGCTACGCGGCCAGCATGAACCCGGGCGTACGCGGCAAATATAAAGCAGCAGACAGGCGGACTACGCACAGGCGTATCCGACTTGCCATAGCGCACTGCTCACGCCTCCAAGGAAGAGACAAAGATGTCCGATCTCGAAGCCCGGGTTTCCCGCAAGCTCATGCTGCGGATCATTCCGTTTGTCATGCTGCTGTATTTCGTCAGCTTTCTGGATCGCGTCAACGTGGGATTCGCCGGCATGACGATGAACAAGGCCATCGGTCTTTCACCGACGGCGTTCGGACTCGGCGGAGGATTGTTCTTCATTGGCTACTTTCTGTTCGAGGTGCCGTCAAACCTGATTCTTCACCGGGTCGGCGCGCGTTTGTGGATCGCGCGGGTCATGGTGACATGGGGCATCGTCTCGGCCGCCTCGGCGTTCGTGGTCGGGCCGAACAGCTTCTACGCGCTTCGCTTTGTGCTTGGCGTCGCGGAGGCCGGCTTTTTCCCTGGCGTCATCCTGTACCTGAGCCTGTGGTTTCCGGTACGCCAGCGCGCCGTCGCTGCGGCCTGGTTCATGGCGGCAGCCCCCATCTCCACGGCGATCGGCTCACCCATCTCGGGCGCGATCATGAAACTCCCGCCTGTCGCGGGACTCGCTGACTGGCAAATGCTGTACATCCTTGAAGCGATACCCGCCATCATTCTCGGCTTTGTGGTCCTGAAGTACATGACGGACTCCCCCTCGAAAGCGCACTGGATGCAATCCGAGGAACGCGAATGGCTGATGACGAAGCTGAAGGCGGAAGCCGACGCCCGGGAGCTGCATGCCGGTCATACGGCCGGCGCGCTCAGTGCCTTGCGCGATCCTCGGGTTCTGGCGCTCGCGCTGATTTACTTCGGCACCTCGGCAGGTCTGTACACGCTTGGCCTTTGGGCTCCGCTAATCATCCGTCAATACGGCTTCGGCTCGTTCGAAACTGGCCTTATCGCAGGCATTCCGAGCGTGCTGGCTGTGATCGCGATGATCCTCTGGGCCAGACACTCGGACCGCACCGAGGAGCGTACGTGGCACGTGGTACTTCCATGTGTCCTCGCCTGCCTCGGTTTCGTGCTGGTCGGCGAGGCCAGCACGGCATTGATGGTCATTCTTGCGCTGGTCATTGTGAACATCGGCATCAGCGCCGCGAAAGCGCCGGTGTGGGCCATGCCGAGCGTGTTTCTCTCCGGAGCGGGCGCGGCGGCGGGCATCGCCATGATCAACTCGGTCGGCAACCTGGGCGGCTTCGTCGGCCCCTTTGTGATAGGTTGGCTGAAGAACGTGACGGGGAGTTATTCGGCCGGGCTGTATGTGGTCGCCGCGACCTTGGCCGTGTCTGCCATCGTCACCCTGATGCTGAGCCGGCAGGCGCGGCAGCCGCATACGCCGATTGGCGAGCCGCACAGTCATTGAACGTTTTGGATGGTCTTTTGATCGAATCCGTCATTGGCGTTCGTCGCAGTACACTTAACGTATTGAACGCAACGGCTCCAGACCAGATGGGCTTTGGTCCGGCAATCGGTTATTGAACGACGGAGTTATCCATGGCAAATGACAAGATGCTGGCGCAAGTGAGTAAAAAGCCGGGGTTTTTCGCGGCTCTCGATCAGAGCGGCGGCTCGACGCCCGGCGCCCTGAAGCTCTACGGCATCCCCGAGAGCGCCTACAACGGCGACGCCGAGATGTTCAAACTGATCCACGAGATGCGCGTGCGCATCATCACGGCGCCCGCCTTCACCGGCGACAAGGTGATCGGGGCCATTCTGTTCGAAGCGACCATGGACGGACAGGCCGAGGGCAAACCGGTTCCAGCCTTCCTGTGGGAAGACCGCGGCGTGGTGCCCTTCCTGAAGGTCGATAAGGGGCTGGAAACCGAAGCCGACGGCGTGCAACTGATGAAGCCGATACCCGGACTGGACGGTCTGCTCGAGCGGGCAGCCAAACTGGGCATCTTCGGCACCAAAATGCGCTCGGTCATCAAGCTGAATTCGCAAAACGGTATTGCGGCGATTGCGAAGCAACAATTCGCGCTCGGCGCGCAAATCGAGTCGCATGGCCTCATCCCGATCCTGGAACCCGAGGTGTCGATCAAGAGTCCGGACAAGGCAGGCGCGGAGGCCACCCTGCGCGCCGAGCTGATCAAAGGGCTCGACGCGCTGCCGGAAAAGAGCCGCGTGATGCTCAAACTGACTATTCCTGATGTGGCGGACTTCTATCAGCCATTGATCGATCATCCGCGCGTGGTACGGGTGGTCGCGCTTTCAGGCGGGTATACGCGAGCCGATGCCTGCCAGCGGTTGTCTGCCAATCACGGCATGATCGCCAGCTTCTCGAGGGCTTTGATCAACGACCTCAAGGTTTCGATGAGCGACAGCGAGTTCGACGCGACGCTGGCGGAGGCCATCGACGAGATCTATCGGGCCTCTGTCGAAAAGGTTTGAAGTCGCTCGCATGATGGCTGCGACCGGCGGACATGGAGATGTCGGTCGGCCGCGACCGGCGCAAAAGCGGCACGCCCTGGGCCTTGCCTCACCGGTGTGCTTTGCGCCAATCCTTCGCCATGCGCCGGGCAATCGTCAGAAAGTGGCACACGGCTGGCGATGGGTCATGGCGCCGCCATGCAAGGCTGATCGGCGCCTCGGGGGCGTCGCCCGCAATCGGTAGAAACACCACTCCATCAGTGCGGAACTGGCTCGTTGAACTGGGCACCAGCGAGACACCGAATCCGGCTCCAACCATTGCTACAGTTGAAATAATTTGTGGCGCTTCCTGGCCAAGCCGCGGAATGAAGCCGGCTCGCTGACAGACGCTCGTGACCGCATCGTAAAGACCGACGCCGATTGCGCGTGGAAACAGGATGAACGTTTCCGCTGCGAGCGCAGACAGAGGTATCGTCGCGCCGGCCCGCGCCAGCGGATGGGTATGCGGCAGTGCCACAACCATCTCCTCCTTGAGCAGCAACTCAACCTCCAGTTCGTCGGCACTTTCAATCGGTGGCCGAATGAAGGCGGTGTCCACGCGGCCTTCGAGCAGGCCTTCCACTAACGATGGCGTATTGCTTTGCTCCGGCAGCAGCGCGACATCAGGATACCGGCTGCGATATTCGCGAATGATGCCGGGCACCAGCGGCTGGAAATAGGTCGCCCCGGCAAAGCCCACCCGCAGTTGTCCGAGCTCCCCACGCGCTTGTCGCTTCACGTCCGCCAGCGCGCGATCGACATGGGCCAGAATCTGCCGCGCGTTTTCCAGAAACAGAACGCCTGCCTCGGTCAGTTCGACGCCGCGCGAAAGGCGGCGGAACAACTGTGCTCCGATCTCGCGCTCGAGCTGCTGAATCTGCAGGCTCAACGGCGGCTGCCCGATACCGAGCCGTTCCGCAGCTCGGGTGAAGTGCAGCTCCTCAGCCATCATGACGAAATAGCGTAGATGTCGGAGTTCCATACTTGCGCCCAGTCATTTATAAAAGATATCGAAATCAACACCTGCAATATATTGGAGTTTACGCCGCGTCGCCCGATACTAGCGCACAGCTTTACCTGGCAACACGGAAAACGTGAACACCGCCAGGTTGCGTTGACTACGGCTGCTGCGATAGCCAACTTTTTCTCATCCTCATAGACAGATAAGGATACCTAATGACTTCTGCGCTCTCATCCACTGGTTCAACGGATCATCCTGCGACTCGCAGATTTTCTGCTCTGCGCGGTGCAGCGTTGCTGCACAATCCCAATGCCAATAAATCCACGGCATTCACGGCCGCTGAGCGCGAACAGTTCGGGCTTCTTTGCCTTCTGCCAGTCCAGGTAGAGACTGAGGAAGCGCAGATTCAACGCGTTCTCACGCAGATCGGATTGAAGACCAACGACCTCGAGCGATACATCTACCTGCAATCGCTGCTCGACACCAATGAGACGCTGTACTACCGCGTCTTGATGTCCGACCCGGCCCGCTTTATCCCACTGGTCTATACCCCGACGGTCGGCGAAGCCTGTGAGAAGTTCGGCCAGATCTTGCGCCGCCCGCGGGGCATGTATTTGTCCATCAGTCGCAAAGGGCAGCTCAAGGAAATCCTGCGTAACTGGCCCGAACCGGATGTGCGCTTCATTGTCGTCACCGACGGTGAACGCATTCTGGGCCTGGGGGATCTTGGTGTAAACGGCATGGGCATCCCTATCGGCAAACTGTCGCTGTACACCGCCTGCGCGGGCGTGCCGCCTGAAGTCACTCTGCCGATTACGCTGGACGTGGGAACCAACAACGAAAGCCTGCTGGCAGATGGACTATACCTGGGGCTGCGTCAGCCGCGGGTCACCGGCGCGGAATATGATGAATTCATCGAAGAATTCGTCACGGCGGTTCAGGAAGTTTTCCCGCGCGCCTGTATCCAGTTCGAAGACTTTGCCTTCCCTCACGCTGAACCGATCCTGACGCGTTATCGCGATCGCGTGTGCTGCTTCAACGATGACATCCAGGGTACCGCCGGGGTCGCGCTCGCGGGCATTTTGGCTGCCCTGCGCGTGACGGGTGGCTCACTGGCTGACCAGCGCTTCCTGTTCCTCGGGGCGGGAACGGCTGGAACTGGGATTGCCGGTCTGTTGACCAAGGCTCTGATGGAAGCCGGCGTATCAAGGGAAGAGGCCCTCGCGGCGTGCTGGCTCTACGATAAGGACGGCTTGATCCATGCCGGGCGCACCGATCTGGCCAGCTTCCAGAAACCATTCGCTCACGACCACGAGCCGATCAGTGACTTCGTCACCGCGATCGAGACGCTGCGCCCGACGGCCATTATTGGCGTGAGCGCCGCAGCCAAAGCCTTTAGCCAACCCGTGATCGAGGCAATGGCGCGCGTAAACGAACGTCCGATTATCTTCCCTTATTCCAATCCAACGTCACGTTCGGAATGCACCGCCGAGGAAGCGTATACCTGGTCCGAAGGGCGCGCGGTGTTCGCCAGCGGCAGCCCGTTCGCACCGGTGGAGTACAACGGTCGGACCCTGGTCCCGGGACAGGGCAACAACGTCTACATTTTTCCGGCGCTCGGCATGGCCATCTATGCCACAGAAGCCCGGCGCGTGACCGACGAGATGCTGGTTACCGCCGCGCGTGCTCTCGCTGCACAGGTCGCGCAGTCCGATCTTGACGCAGGACGGATCTATCCGCCGCAATCGCGCATTCTGGAGACCTCGCTGGTCGTCGCACGCGAAATTGCCAGATTCATTTTTGACCAGGGGCTCGCAGGCGTACCTCGCCCCGATGACCTCGAGGCGTTCATCAGTTCGAAGGTTTACCAGCCCTCGTATGAGTCAGCGTAACTTCGCGCAACCTGCTTCACCCAGGTACTTTGCGTCGGACTGTCAATGGCCGATTGAATGGCAAATAGAAAGGATCCAACCATGCATCGTTTTATCGTCGTAGGAGGCGGAGCCGGAGGGCTTGAACTCGCGACGCGCCTTGGCGATCGGTATCGCACGCGCACCGGCAAGAAGGCGCCACGTGCACTCGTC